>NZ_JAWOWL010000006.1:0-183358 GCF_033340395.1 Vibrio sp. 1159
CTTTAAAATACAAAACGCCCGATGAAGTACATCGAGCGTTTTAGTTAAAAAGTGTCAACCCATATCAGGACGGGTCATTGTAGCAACTTAAACCGTCGCTTTAATCACTCGTGATTATGCGTCTGTACGACGGCCACGACCGTGACCACGTTCACCACGATGTGCACCACGGTGATCACCACCACGGTTGCGATCGAAACGACGTTCGCCACCTTCACGATTACCATCGCGGTTGCCGTCACGGTTACCACGGAAACCACCTTCGCGACGACCGCCTTCACGACGATCACCACCACGATTGCCGCCTTCGCGGTTGCCACGGTAACCACCGCCATCACGACGACCACCTTCGCGACGACCACCGTCACGGCGACCACCACGAGACTCGCGGAAATCATCGAAATCACATACTACAGCACCAACATCTTGTTGACGGATACGTAGTTTGCTTAGCTTGTTCGCCGCGTCTGAAGTCATTGCTTTAGGTAGCTGTACGAATGTGTGGCCTTGAGCTAGCTTGATCGCACCGATAGAACCTTTACCTAGACCTAGTTCGTTTGCTAGAGCGCCAACGATGTCTTTAACTTGAACGCCTTGCTCACGACCAACTTGAAGCTGGTAAGTATCCCAGTCTTGGTTGTTGAAGTTACGACCGCCATCGCGACCACCTTCACGACGCTCTTTACGACGTTGCTTGTCACGCTCAATTGCTTCAACCATTGGGTCTTCGCCAATGTAGAACAGAGGACGTTTGCCTTGCTGACGCTTAAGAAGCATAGCAGCAAGTGTTGCTGGGTCGATGTCTAGAGAAGTTTGTAGTTTCTCTACCAACTCAGCAAATTTGTCTAGTGCTTTGTGCTCTTTCTCTGCTTCAAGCTCAGCGCCTAGCTTAGCTAGACGAGCTTCAGCAACTTGGTCACGTAGAGGAAGTTGGATTTCTTCCATAGATGACTTAGTTACACGCTCGATAGTGCGAAGCATACGAATTTGGTTAGTGCGAACTAGAAGGATCGCTTTACCCTTACGTCCAGCACGGCCAGTACGACCGATACGGTGGATGTATGACTCAACATCAAATGGGATGTCGTAGTTGAATACGTGCGTAATACGTGGAACGTCAAGACCACGAGCTACAACATCAGTTGCAACTAGGATGTCAATAACACCTTGTTTGATGTGATCAACAGTACGCTCACGTAGAGACTGAGGAATGTCACCGTGCAGTGCAGCTGCTTTGAAGCCACGTGCAGATAGCCAGTCAGCCAGACGCTCAGTATCTTGACGAGTACGTACGAATACGATTGACGCGTCAGTTTCTTCAGTTTCAAGAAGACGAGACATTGCTTCATCTTTCTCTACACCTTTCACTACCCAGAACTGTTGTTGAACTTTGTCTACAGTGTGGTTTTTACCAGCAACGTCAACCGTTACAGGGTCACGAAGGAAACGTTCAACGATCTTCTTCAGCATTGGAGGCATAGTTGCAGAAAACAGAACGCGTTGTGCTGACTCTGGAGCGTGCTCCATGATCGCAGTTACGTCATCTACGAAACCCATGTTTAGCATTTCGTCTGCTTCATCAAGAACGAAAGTACTAACTTCGTCTAGGTGTAGACGTTCGCGATTGATAAGATCTTGAACACGGCCTGGAGTACCGACAACTACATGAGCGCCACTTTTAAGAGCACGCATTTGGTCGACAATAGATGCGCCACCGTAAATCTCTAGAACTTTCAAACCTTTGATGTTTTTACCAAGGTTTTTCATTTCCGCTGCAACCTGAATTGCCAGCTCACGAGTCGGAGCAAGTACAATCGCTTGCGGTTTGCGTTGGTTTAGATCGAGTTTGTTGAGAAGAGGCAGAGAGAACGCTGCTGTTTTACCTGTACCTGTTTGAGCTTTACCCAGCGCGTCAGCACCTTCCAATAGGTGTGGGATTGCCGCAGCCTGAATTGGAGTTGGTGACACGAAACCCATTCCGTCTAGAGCAGAAAGGATAGAATCATTCAGAGATAAATCACTGAATTGAATAACAGAATCTTGCATTGGGATCCTACTTAATTAAACAAAAAAACAGTCCCATATGCTCTTCCAATTCGATACTGATCCATCCAGATACTGATTCCATTCAGACGGGAACACAGCACAGTACACAACCGCGATAAGCCATTAGGGACGACTAAGGGAGGCGGATTATTCCTTAAAAGCATAAAAAAATCCAGAAAAAATTGAATTACATCACAATTTATTCTCAACAATGGTATTTTTAGCATATTTTTCCACCAACCCTACCATTCCCCGTAGATTCGCGTAACTCACAGATGAGAATTTCATCAATATTTAAGCCAATTTCTCGTGGTTAAATTGGCAAAATTCACGGCGAAATTACGCTCCACAGGTAGTAATAATAGCTCGCAATGATTATAGTGTGCCCAACTCCATAGGTAATTTAAGAAAAGATGTTTCAAGATAACCCACTACTCGCTCAGCTTAAGCAGCAAATCCAAGAAAACCTGCCTAAAAAAGAAGGCTCAATAAAAGCCACAGATAAAGGCTTTGGCTTTTTGGAAGTGGATAGTAAGACGAGCTTCTTCATCCCGCCTGCGTACATGAAAAAGTGCATGCACGGTGACAAAGTCATCGCCATTATCCGCACCGAAAATGAACGCGAAGTTGCAGAGCCACAAGAGCTGCTGGAACAAGCCGTGACTCGCTTTATTGGTCGAGTAAAAATGTTCAAAGGCAAGCTCAACGTAGCACCTGATCACCCACAGCTTAAAAAGCTATCTCTTAAAGCGAAACTAAAGAAAGGTCTAAAACCTGACGAGTTCGCCGAAGGTGATTGGGTTGTCGCACATCTTATTCGCCACCCTCTAAAAGGCGATAACTCTTTCTTCGTAGAAATTTCTGAAAAAATCACTGACGCGAATGATAAAATTGCGCCTTGGTGGGTAACGCTTGCTCAAAACGATCTACCAAACTCTGAGCCAGCAGGCATCGATAACTGGGAACTGAAAGACGACGCGGAGCTAGAACGCGTAGACATGACTCATGTTCCATTCGTCACTATCGACGGTGAATCGACTAAAGATATGGACGATGCGCTGTACGCGAAGAAAACCGTATCTGGCGATTTCGAACTCACCATCGCTATTGCGGACCCAACCGCTTACATCACACCTGAAGATGAAATGGATAAAGTAGCGCGTGAGCGTGGCTATACTATCTATCTTCCAGGACGCAACATCCCGATGCTACCTCGCGATTTAGCGGACAACCTATGTTCTCTGATTGAAGGTGAAACCCGCCCTGCTATTTGCTGTACCGTAACGGTAAGTAAAGATGGTGTGATTGGCGACGATATTAAATTCTTCGCGGCAAACATCAAATCACATGCACGCCTAGCATACGATCACGTGTCTGATTGGTTAGAAAACGGCAGCTCTGAAGCATGGACGCCATCTGAAGAGATCGCGACCATCGTTCGTGATCTTTATGAGTTCTCTCTTGCTCGCGCTGAATGGCGTGAGAAAAACGCAGTGGTCTTCCCTGATCGTCCTGACTACCGTTTTGAGCTCAGTGAAGATAACGATGTAATCGCTATCCACGCAGACATGCGCCGCAGTGCAAACCGTCTTGTTGAAGAATCCATGATTACCGCAAACATCTGTGCAGGTCGTACATTACGCGATAAATTTGAAACAGGTGTCTTCAATACGCATGCAGGTATCAAGAACGAGAAGATTGAAGAAGTGGTTCAACTTGTCAATCCAGAAGGCCAGTTGGAGTTCACAGCGGAGTCTATTGCTACGCTAGAAGGCTTTGCTGCGTTGCGCCGCTGGTTGGCAGCTCAAGAAACGTCTTATCTAGATAACCGCATTCGTAAGTTCCAAGCATACAGTGAGGTGGGTAATCAGCCTCTGCCTCATTACGCAATGGGTTTAGACATCTATGCAACTTGGACATCACCAATTCGTAAATACGGTGATATGATCAACCACCGTATGTTGAAGGCCGTCATCCTTGGTAAAGAACCCGTACAAAAACCAGATGACCAAGTAGGCGAAGAGCTAGCTCTACATCGTAAACATCATAAAATCGCTGAGCGAAATGTCTCAGATTGGCTATATGCACGCACGCTTGCTGATGAGCCGAGTAAGAAAACTTGTTTCACAGGTGAGATTTTCGATATTAATCGTGCAGGCGCACGTGTCCGACTTCTCGAAAATGGCGCAGCAGCCTTTATTCCTGGTGCACTAATTCTCGATAATAAAGAAAGAATTGAGTGCAATGGCGACAACGGTACCATCTCTATCGATAAAGAGGTCGTATACAAACTTGGGGATACATTGGAAATTGTCCTTACGGACGTAAACCAAGAAAACCGCAGTTTAGTTGCAAAGCCAACCCAGGTATTCGCTGAACAACCAGCAGCACAAACAGAACAGACTGTAAGTGAGTAATACCGAATGAAGTTAAAAGGCGCTCTATTGAGCGCCTTTTTTATTTGTTATGTAAAACGATAAGAAAGAGTATGCCGAACATTGAGATCATTCGCTTTAATCACTTCACTGCGCGCAAAAGTGAGCGTTACACTGCAACACATAATGGGTTATATATTGTTGAAGAAGGTGCCCTATTAGTTCATCAACCTAATGGCGAGCAATTTGAACTTAAAGCCGGAGATTTCACACTCTATAACTCCGCAGATCTGAGCAGTGCAGAAGCCGTCTCTAGTGACGGAGGCTTTAAAGCACTGGCTTTAGTCTTCAATCCAAATATATTCTGTGACTTTAAGAAAGCGCACCCGATGCTACGTTCCAAAACGGAAGAAAGGCGCTTCTATCCTTTTTCAACGCAACCCAGTGGCGAAGTAGCACAATTGAAGGACATGTTGGTTAAGTTAGCGAGTCGCAACGCTCCAGACTACACACAAAGCCATATCGCAATGGCATTGCTGTCGTTGATGGTTGAGGTAGAGCCAAACATCCTATCTATCATAGATGACGCAAGTAGCCTGAGCGACTCTCAAAAAGCCATTAAGTACATTGAGGGTAATATTGAAAAAGACATCACGCTAGAAGGCTTAGCGGCTCATATGAGCATGTCCATCGCAACCTTAAAACGTCGCCTCGCCGCAGATGATCTTTCGTTTTCTCAGATATTAAAGGTGAAACGGATAAACTTCGCAGCAACCCAACTGCGCAAGTCAGAAAAATCAATAACAGAAATAGCGTTTGAGTCTGGTTTTAAAAGTGCAGCGCATTTCAGTACAGCATTTAAATCCGTTTACAACATGACCCCCAAAGACTTTAGAAACCAAGTCGTTAAGCCTAAAGTATAAATCATGTCGGCATTCGCATCCGTTGGGCTCACCCTATTCCCAAAAACACGCTTGAGGATCACGCTCCAATTCGTTGAGTAAGTCCTCAAGCATTCGGCTAAATGGAAGTGGCTTATAAGGCACCCACCTTAACAGCTCGTTGTGATATGTGGGAACATAGAAATACCAAAGTTGGTTGTCCTCATCAAACATGATCTTCGCGACGGGAGAAGTATACTCGCTATGCTGGGAGTCGAGGAGAAAATGCGCCCGATGAAGCTCAACGCCATTTTCTACTAGCTCATAGAGGCACTTGCCCTGTTCGACAGGCAAGTTAGCATTACGCGCAGAGCAGAGCGATTGAACTGATTTGTATAAACGACTTGTCGCCATTTGGGACACTGACATCAACGTTCTCCCGATGGATGATAGTTAGAGCTGTCGATCCTAGTATATAACCTTTACATCATCACCGATGGTAGTTATCTACCTAACTCAAGTATAAGATAGCTATATTATCATTTGCCCAGATTATCATCTCAATCCACTTGGAAACGCTAGCTCCATCACCTCTTGACTAGAAACAATTCCCCTGTTTAGCGCTAACAGTTCACAAAAGTGTAACCTGAACGCAATATCATAAACTCTGCTTTATCCCGTATATGGAGTTTAATATGTTACGTTTTACTGTGGCGACGTTATTGGCCATAGCAGTCTCCCTCCCTACCATTGCAAAAGAAATCAACATCTCGGGTTCAACTTCGGTTGCTCGTGTGATGGATGTACTTGCTGAGGAATACAACAAAACACACCCAGACGATTACGTTGCTGTTCAGGGCATTGGTTCGAGTGCTGGTATCACCATGGTCAATAAAGGAGTAGCCGAAATAGGCATGAGCTCTCGCTATCTGACTGAAAGCGAAAAAGGTGAAGATCTCAATGTATACCCTATCGCTTATGATGGCCTCGCTGTTGTTGTAAACCGTACCAACTCTGTAGAAAACCTTTCTCAGCAACAGCTGTTTGATATTTACAAAGGTAAGATTAAGAATTGGAAAGAGGTCGGGGGCGCAGATCAGCCTATCGCGGTGGTTACTAGAGAAGCGTCTTCAGGTTCACGTTACAGCTTCGAAAGCTTGCTGGGACTGACCAAAATCGTTAATGATCGCCTTGTCTCGGATATCAGCCCAAACAACTTGGTTGTAAACAGCAACAGCATGGTAAAAACCATTGTTAACCATAACACTCGCGCCATTGGTTTTATCTCTGTAGGGTCAGTAGATCGCTCGATCAAGGCGATTCAGTTAGATGGTATTGACCCAACCTCGACAAACATTAGCAATCATAAGTACAAGTTGGCGCGACCATTCCTAGTGCTATACAAAGTAGATAAGATTAGCGATGCAGGTAAAGGTTTTATCGCTTTCCTTCGTTCAGAGCAGGGACAAAAAGCGATTGCAGATTACGGTTATACGCCAGTAAAAAACTTTAATCAGTAAAAATGAAAAAGAGAGCACCCTGATGCTCTCTTTTACTATGTCGTGTTCTATCCGGTTTCGGAATTAGAAATGCAGTTGAATTACAGAGACCACAACCGCACCAGGTCGACGAATACCTTCAATTTCCACTTTAATTTCGCGCTCAATCTCCAAACCTTTTTTGATTGGCGTTACTTTTGTTAACGTGCTGACTGCACGAACATTATTGCCTGCTTTGACAGGGTAAGGGAAACGGACTTGGTTTAAACCCAAGTTAACTACCATTTTAGCTGTTGGGAACATTGGCTTGTCTGGATCGACTGAATCCGTCAGTTTAGGCAGCAATGCTAATGTTAAAAAGCCATGAGCGATAGTTGTCTTAAATGGAGATTCAGTTGAAGCACGCTCTGGATCGGTATGAATCCATTGCATGTCTTCCGTTACCGCACCAAATTGGTTAATACGTTCTTGAGACACATGAACCCAATCACCAGTGTGAATAACTTCGCCAATTTTTTCACTTAACTCGTCATAAAGCTTTTGAGCCTCAGGTGCCATTACGATCGGTGCAGGTTGAGGTGCAACTTCTTCGTTGACGGCAGGCTGCTGGTGATCACGAACTTTTGAGAAAAGAAAGCTATTTTGAGCTTTCCCCAAAAAGTCACTCCAATAATCGCGTAACGTTGGAGACATCCAATTCATAAACTCGGATTGATGAGCAGAAATCGCATCAACTTTGTCTTTAAATAGATTTGTGACCTTCATAAACACCCTTAAGAATTCTAAGCACAACTGGCTATACCAGTTAATTTTGAATTAGTTCACAAAGTCTTGCAAATACTTTCGGGCGAACACATGTACCCTAAAAGCATGTTATGTCTTATATATCAGCAAGATAACAATAAAACACCATTTTATTGACGTGCGCCAATATAAAGTAAAAACTCTATAAATTGGTACTTTTTGTCCCTTTTTCACTCCGTTTTCAAACTGTCCAACATCACATCAGTGATCATAAAACAAGCAAACAGTACTTCTATTATAATTCAGCACTTTACAAGTCGGACTATGCTCCTTATTATACCGCCCACAACGGAGAGATGGCTGAGTGGTTGAAAGCACCGGTCTTGAAAACCGGCATACGTTAATAGCGTATCTAGGGTTCAAATCCCTATCTCTCCGCCACTTATTTAGAGAGCTCGCATTTATTGCGAGCTTTCGTCGTTTTAGCTCTTAAAAAACGAGATTTAGAAATCCTCGCTCGTAAACGAATCCGGCACTTCACTATATTCCAGTTAAAAGCCCGCTAATGTTTAGCGGGCTTTTAACTTCGATTTTCTAAAGTTTAAGCAAACTTCTTAATCATTTCAGACAGGTCATTGGTGCAATTTTGCACTTTGGTGTTCATATGATTCGTTTCAGTCATCAGTTCATACGATTCACTGTACTTTAAATTAAGCGACTGGATGTTTTCATTTATTTCATCCGTTACATAAACCTGCTCTTCTATCGCGACCGCAATTTGTTGGTTTCGTTCGACGACGTCCTGAACAAGGGATTCCAATTGTTGAATGCTATCCAAAGCAGTACCTAACAATGTTACCGTTCCGGTCGACATTTCATTACCTTTCTCTAACGCAGAAACCGCTGATTTGCTCCCATTTTGAATCCCTTCAATGGCCGATTTAATCTCTGTTGTCGATTCCTGAGTTCTTTTAGCTAAGGTTCTCACTTCATCTGCTACAACGGCAAACCCTCTGCCTTGTTCGCCTGCCCTCGCGGCTTCAATTGCAGCGTTCAACGCTAATAAATTAGTTTGTTCGGCAATACCATTGATGACTTCAACAACGGTTCCAATTTGCTCGGTTTGTTGGTTCAAACGTATGACCACTTTAGATATTTCGCCGAGCTCACCCACCAACTCTAAAACCGATTGGTTAACATTATCGATAACGCTACGGCTGTCTATCATCGTATTTTGCGCTTCTAACGTAGCCTCGGCGGTCGCTTGAGCATTATTTGATATCTCAGATGAAGAGGCTTGCATCTCGTTGACCGCTGTTGCGACCGAGTCAATCTCCACTTTCTGTGCGCTTAAGTTCTCCGTCACTTGCTGGCTATTTGTCGCAGCACTGTTAGCACTTGCGCGCGTTTCTTCGCAAGAGTCTTTTACAGACACGCCAACGCGCCCCAATAGCGCATTGGCAAATTGCTTACGCATCTTCATACCCAGCTCAATCTCAGCCAGATCGTTGATTCTTCCGCAATAAATATATTCCATGAGTGGATTGTTGAAGTCTTGCCTAGCCTGTTTAGCGAGCTTCTCAACTGGTCTGGTTAATACATAAATAGAGAAAACGGAAAGTAACGCAACAACGCCAAACGCTATCACTGGTGATTGATTCATTTGTAGAATGAGTAAGCCAAGAAGGTTTGAAATTAAAAGGAAGAAGGCCGATCTCATCCACAAACGTGTACGAGGAAGATACATTTTCCACGGCTTACGATTATTTCGAAGCTTCGAATACGCTTTTTCCGCTCGCTGGATGTGTATACGCTCAGGTTTAAATCTCACTGATTGGTATTCCACAACTTCACCATTAGATTTTATAGGAGAAGCAAACGCGTCAACCCAATAATAGCCGCCGTTTTTACGTCGATTTTTGACCATTCCCATCCAGTGTTTGCCAGTTTTCAGGTGAGTCCATAAATCTTTAAAAGCCTGTTTTGGCATATCAGGATGACGCACAACATTGTGGGGTTTACCGATAAGCTCCCCTTCATCAAACCCCGCTACTTCATTAAAGTTTTCACTGGCATATTTGATGTAACTGGAGGTATCGGTAATGGAAACTAGGCTGTAACTCGAAGGGTAATCGTATTCCGTTTCACTCATAAACATGTGTCCTTACATTGATTAATTAACAAACGGCAAATATGAATTTATCAGCATAACATTTACATGCATAATGATAGGTTGATTCAAAAATAAAACAAAATTATTGACAAGTTTACTTGTTACTTAATGACTCTAGTCGCATTTTTATCCTCTAATACAAGGCTTCGTTAATATGCACAAGACTGAGTACTGTTCAAAATTAATACACAAAAGCGCTTCCGTACTGAGTTCGTAAATTGTTATAAGTAATCCACTAAAACGAAAACAAGGAAGACAAACACAATGACTATTCACTTTCGTCAGCTTGCAGCTAAGAGAAATACGACACACTTGTTTATTGACGATTGGAAAATTAACACTCAGCAGTCTTGGGGGATATTCAGCGCGGATGGAGATATTGGCTCTCTGCTTGGAGACCTTATTTGTGATGAAATGTCACCAAATAGTGGGGAAATTGAGCTAAATGGGCTGTCCGTTGCGCAAGTGTCGTTATCAGAGCAACAGCGATTACTGGAAAGAGAATTAGAAAAGGATGATACGGATTTTCTTGATCGTATCGACCGAGGAAGCACTGTTTATTCATTAATCCTAGAGCAGAGCCAAGACACTAACTTAACTGAACAGCTAATTAATGATCTCGACCTAAGTCATCTTAAAGATAGTGGCTTCCGCGTTCTCTCTACCGGAGAAACCAGAAGAGTAATGCTCGCCCGAGCTTTAGCCACACAACCTGACTTAGTATTACTTGATAATCCATTTACTGGCTTAGATATTGAGCACCGAGCTGCTCTCGCTCGCTATTTACACTCGCTTTCTCAAAATGTGCAACTACTCATAACCTTCTCTCGCGAATCTGACATGCCTGAGTGGATCAATAGCATCGCGCTTTTCAGTGCAGGAAAACTTGATAGTACAATGGATAAGTCCAGTTGGGATAATCATCCAATCATTGGACAAATTAAATCTCAGTCAGAACAACAGAGTGAAGAAATGATGAGCTTGATACGTCAGCATCAGCACTCGACGCCATTCAACAACCCAATATTTGAACTAAAGAATGGGGCTGTTGAATACACCGATAAGAAGATTTTTACTGACTTGAACTGGCGCATAGACAAGGGCCAACATTGGCAGGTCAAAGGTCCAAATGGTTGTGGAAAGAGTACCTTACTTGGATTGATCTTTGGCGATCATCCGCAATGCTACAGCAATGACATTGATATTTTTGGTAAAAAGCGTGGTACTGGCGAGACAATCTGGGAAATTAAGCAGCATATCGGCATGGTGTCTTCAGCGCTACACCTCCAATATCGAGTCAATTGCAGCGCATTAGAAGTCATTTTGTCAGGATTTTACGATTCGATCGGGTTGTATAACCAGCCAACTCGCAAAGAGATAGATATTGCAAACGAGTGGCTCGATATCTTACATATGAGCCAGTACAAAAAAACCTCATTTAAGCAATTAGAGTACGGCCAGCAGCGACTATTACTGATTGCAAGAGCCATCGTGAAACAACCCACATTATTGATTTTGGACGAGCCGTATCAAGGGTTAGATTTTTTGGGTAGACGGTTAGTTAAGAACACACTTGAACTCATCGCTAGAGAGAATTTAAGCCAACTATTGTATGTGTCTCACTACCAAGAAGATCGCTTAGATAGCATCAAAAATGAGTTAGAGTTTGTGTTTGATGAAAATGCTCAGTGTTATAGAGCTAACGTCTACCAATCATAATGACTTCGCTGCGCAAGCTGCTCATAAGGTAATGGTTTGGAGTACAGGTATCCCTGATGATATCTCACTCCCATCTGCTTTAAGTGTTCAGCTTGCGCTATGGTTTCCACGCCTTCAGCGATCAATTGTACTTGTAATTCTTCCGCGAAGTGAACCATCGCTTTTAAGACAGAAGCACTAAGGCTAGGAATACCAATGGTTTCGACAAAGCACTTATCGATTTTTAAGTAATCTATGCGCATGTGCTGTAGAAATGCTAACGAGGTTTGGCCAGTTCCAAAATCATCGATCAGCACATCAATACCATGCACTCGCAGTGCTGCAATGCATTTTCTCGCCTCTGAATCAATGAGCTGACGCTCCGTTATCTCTACCCCTAATGAGACTTTGTTTCGGCTCAACTGTCTGTCGAGCAATTGAATTTTTCTGATCGCGTTTGGTCCGACTAAATAACCAGGCGGCACGTTAATACCAAGGTGGACAGGCTGATCAAAGCCTAATTTACTGAAGTCCTCTGCCGCTTTATCCAGAACGAAATCGGTAAGTAAAAAAAACCAATCCACTTTGCTCTGCCGCAGGGACAAACTCATCCGGAGAAATGAACCCCTTACTTTGATGCTCCCATCGCACTAGCGCTTCAAACCCGAATAACTGGCCGGTATCAACGTTAACTTGCGGTTGGTAATACAGGGTCAACTCTCCTCTTTTTATCGCTCTTTTAAGATCCAGTATCAAATTGCGATGAGGATCAATAAACTTATTCAACGCATACAAGCAAAGGTAGATCACGAAAATAATTGGAATTGAGTACAAAAAATAGGAAAGTGTTCTCTGTTTGACGAAAAGATCGCTGGCTTCGCTCAAAGCTTCATACTCAAACATTTGCGACGATTTGATACCGATAGGATTACTTCCCGCTCTTAATGCTCCTTCAGGTGAAACTTGCTCATGGATAAACAGCGCAGAGCGTTTTAGGCGTAAATCGTTGTTAAACCCTATTGTCGCATTAAAGTAGTCATGATCGATAATCGTTACGGCTTGATTACCCCGCTCTCCTTCCGTTACCACTAGCAAGAACTGATCGTACAAGCTATCAACACTACCAAGCGCTAGCGTTTGTCCCTTGGGAAAGGCGATGTGCTCAGCTAACGGTTTAGAGATACTTCCCAATTTCGAAGAACAAGTAATGACTCCCTCTTTCACAATGAGCATTTCTTCAATATCTCGTTCAAACATTAAGCTTTGCTGGAGCTCTTCACATCGTTCAGGGTGTAGCAGCGCCGTGCGGTTTTCTGTCTCTATTTGGAATAAAATTTCATCTGCAATTTGCACATTTTTTTCTAATAAATGATTGAGATTGTTTTGCACGCTTTCACGAGCTAAATACAAAACCTCTCCAATAACCAAGGGAATAGGCAGAAGGAAAATGATGGCTTTTTTAAAAATCGCCTTATTCAGCATATAAAAGTAACCTTTTATAAAACCGATTTACTGAGATGGTACCTCGATTCCGATACCCGCTAGCAACTCACGTTTTTTAACATTATTTGTTTGGATTAACTCAGTATGCGAAACGCTGAGTAATACCGCAAACTAAACAATGTCTTAATCACTCCTGTTCCAATTTAGTATCAAGCGCCTCAAACCTGAGACTTTAATTCGACACCATGTTATGTCTATCGGTACTTGCGAAAGTCTTTACCTGTCTGTTTCTCATCATGTAAGAATTACCCATTAAAATTATTTTTCTTTTCTCATTGATTAAGAATTATATTTGTCGTAACTCCGACAACACGTTACAACACTCTCATGACGACAAACAAAGCTAATGCTAACCAGGTAAACGAAAAATCACTGCAGTTGTTAATGCAAGTTGCAGTTAGTCCGTTCCCAGTTTCTGCGAAAACGCTAAGCGAGCAATTGAACGTTCCTTTAAGCAGCCTTTACCGACACTTAAAACTGCTTAAAGAGTGGAACTTGATCGAAGAAAGCGTTCACGACAAGACATTTGTCGTTGGTCCAGCGGCATTATTACTCATGCACAGCTATGAGACCGCGCAACATGGGCTCGACATGGTCGAAACCATACTGGCTAGGTTGGTACAACAAACCGGGGAAATGGCCGCTTATATGGTACCAGCTGGTTATCGTGCGCTTTGTGTCAGACAGAAAGAAAGTATGCAGGCGCTGCGTTGCAGCTTCGTCCAGGGTCAAAGTCAACCTCTGCTGCGCGGTGCCTCATCTAAAGTGATGCTCGCTTTTATGCCTCAAAGTCGATGCGAGAAAATCTTGAGATATTTTAATCAAGATCACCGACGCGACGAGTGGGAAAAAGAGCTCACAACCATCCGTAAACACGGATATGCCGTCAGTACTTCTGAGATTGACCCTGGTGTGTCAGGTATTAGCGCACCGGTAATGAAAGGAAGCAAACTGATTGGCGCAGTCTCGGTGATGGCTCCGGCCCACCGAGTCGAAAAGGATAAGCAGCGCATTATTTTACATGTACTGCAAGCGGCAAGGGCACTACCACCAGAAAGGTAATTCATCATGTTAAGCTTTTTCAAACGCTATAAACTCCATCACACAGTGAAACAGCCGCAACATTACCCTTTTTCTTTTATGACAGTGTGCGAGTATTTACCTCCTATGTCGAAGGGTGCGTTTGAATTAGCTGATCAAAGTTTGGAAAATGCTAGTGATTGGCTTTACCAACAACATGATCATGAAACCGCTGAGAACTATGGGCACTTCAACCACGACAAACTGGAGAATGGCGAGTTTCAGGAAGCGTTAAGCCTTTCGCTTTCTCGCCACTCAATTCCTGTTTTAGTAACTAACTGTACCGAGGCAATCTTGTCCATGTTACCTGTGGTCGTATCCTATCGAGACGAAGTGGGTGTCGTAAATATCGGGCATAACATGAACTTGAAACCGACACTTGAGCCACGCTTAGGCTCTGCATTCCATTTTGCTCTTTCTCGCTATCAAAACGTACGATTGTTTTTTGCTGGCGTCAGTGAGCAAGAGACGAAGCAGGAAACGTGGGAATACGCGGAAGATCAAGGTTGTGATTGGGTGACCGAGAAAGAGTTTTCTTTTCGTCATCGCAATAACGTTAAGCAACAGATCGGCAATTACCTAGACCACTGCGACCAAATAATCATTAGTATCGACCTTGGATCTCTAAAAACCAAAAACAGCCTTGATGGCGCGTCAGAAATTGATATCCAAATGGTTCTACGCACGATTAGGCAATGTCTGGTTGCAGGTAAAGTGAGAGCAATTCAGCTCGTTGGCGATCGAGATTGCCTGGTCTATTCGAGACAAACGAAAGCCATACTAGAAGAGTTATATCAGATGGCTCCACTCATCGTTCACGCTGCCTAGCGTTATAAACATTCAGAATCAGGATCGCTTCCTTCCTGATTCTGAATCAACATGCTTACTTATTATCCTTAACTAACAAATGGTTACACATATAAATCGACACACATCACACTTGCCTCTTGAACTAACCTGGCACTTACGTTGTAATAAGGCCGCTAAACTTTGGTATGACATACGAAATAAAAAATAACCAAAGTTCAATAACTAAGCGGCTTCAAAACAAAAAGTACCGCAGCTATTCCAATTTCAGTGAGCATTTGCTCACGCTCGCTTGATGCCATCTTGTTCCACTCATTAGGACATTTGATGATGCGTCTTTGCAGTATTTTCGCTGCGGTTCTTGTTTTACCGCTAGCCTCACACGCCAACACCTATGACGTAAAAGATCTATCTGAGTTAGGTCAACTTTGCTCACACAAGAGTTTTAGTATCGAAAGCGATGGCACGACTTATCGCTGTACAGGGAAACTAGTCCTACCCGCTGGTGATAAAATTGTCTCCTCATTACCGGAAAAAGAGATAACATTAAAAGCAGATTATGGCATTGTGTTAGAGGGGAATAATACAATTGGTGAACCCAATAAACGTATCTCTCTACACGCCCTCGCTACCGGATTAACGGTTAACAATGAGAAAGCATCAAACCTCGACGATTACCAAAACAAACACACTGTCATTTATGGTGATCTTCTATCGGCATACCCAACAAAGCTTCATAACATTCTCATAGACGGGAATATTAAGCTAACAGGTTCGACACTTAACATTGATGGAACGTACAACACCATTATTGGTGATATTTCGACACACAGCACGACCAATATACTTAATACAAACATCTGTGGTAAGGTCGAATCACAAGGCGAAACACTACACCTAAAAACAAACCATCCTTTACAAGACCATTTTGTCGTCGGTAATGTTTCTGCGCACAACTCTCTGATTATAAAAGATATGTCGATCTATGGTACAGCTGAATCTGTAGGATCGTCAGCTACATTAAGTGGCTCATTCTATAGTTCCATCGCAGCAATTAAATACTTCCAAACATTGAACTTCAACAACGCTCCAAATCAGCCTAGTCAAGTTTGTGGTGAAATCCAACAAACGCCAGGAAGTGCACAAACGAAAGCACAAGACAACAAATACACGCAATACTGTGGATTGGGCGAGGCTGATTGTCACTACTCTTCCCAAGTCTGTCCAATCACCCCTCAAGATGTTCCGAATTGCAGCATGCAGCCACCATCAGAGAACGACTTCGACCTAAGCGTCACACCATCGGACGACATGGCACTGATGTGCGGCGACGATCTTCCGCAATTTACAGCAATGACAACCAATAATGGAGAAGTTGTAAGCGCAGAAGTCAGTGCAGCCCTATCACACCCTGACTTGTTCACTTTAGAGGTGATCAAAGGTCAGCAGACATTAAAAGCAAACCAATTTATGTCTGACGACAATGGTGAGCTCGTTGTTCGAGTGGTCCCGAACGATATTGATACCATCGCGTTAGGTACTAACTACACGCTGACTTTCACTATGGCAGAAGACACCAGCAAGCATCAAACGGTTAGCTTTATGTTTACGCCATTTATGTTTGAGGCCTACTCAAAGACGAAAAGCGCCACTTTAAATGAAATACGCGTTATTGCAGGTAAACCAGAAAACGTGCATACGCGATTGCTGGCTTGTGCCTCCACAGGCGAACCTGTAGTGGCAAGCAACTACAATGGTACTCCTAAGGTTTTTCATCCATTGGTTCGGCCATTAGGAGGAAGTGAAGGAAGCTTTAGCTATTCAGCGGAATTTAAAGACGGCTTGTCTGAACATGGTCTTATCACGAACGAGTCCGGCATATTTGAAGTGACATTGTCCGATCATTTTGAATGTGAGGGATTTGAAGAATGTCCAGAAGAAGGCAAAGTGGAAGTGAAAGGGACATTTAATGTGCACTCGCGACCATGGACACTCGCTATTTGTGACAACCAACGTGCTTTGCCTTCTGGCACCTCTGAACAAGGAGAAGGGTTTCTTGCTGCCGGAGAACTTTTCTCTCTAACGGTGAAACCAATCATTTGGCAACCTGACGGCTCTGTAAGTGGGTCTGTTGAATCAGCACGATATTGTGATGCTTCTATCACCCGTAATTTTACGCTTGATGACGCTCCAGCAGCATCGGTTGTCTTGTCGAGTGAGCAACATACGCCATCAGAGACAGCGAACCAAACCTCAAAATTGCTAAAAAGTAGTGACTCACTGGCTCAGGCGCATAATTCAGCCAAGAATGATCAATTCGTCTTTAATGGATTATATTGGGAAGAAGTCGGGAGCTTGAGAGTAAAAGCAAACCTAGAAAGTAAATATCTAGGTATGACTGTGAACGAAGGCTATCGTTACGTTGGTCGTTTTTACCCAAAATATTTTCAAGTGCAAGACCAAGAATGGCACTACCCACATGGCCAAACTTTTGCTTACATGAATCAACCTTTTGAGAAAGTCACTTACGATGTTGTCGCACTCAATGCGAATAAGGAAAACGTGAAGAATTACGTCCACTTTTCGTCTAACCTTCAACAACATTTCGATTTAGGCGAGCTAAGCTCATACTCCGATCGGTTTTTGCCGCCTAAGCCTAAGAAGGTAGACTGGAAACTACTGGGTAGCGCGAGTGTTGGAACGTTTGTTATAGAGAAGCCCTCGACCAATGCGACTTGTAACAATAGCCCATGCTGGAGAAAGAACACGACAGATAAGCAATATCCTGATGGCCCATTTAATAAAGGGACTAACAGTGACAGCAGCAAAATAGGTATAGTCACGACTAAAGCCGTTGATGAGGTAAATTTCTTTGATAACAGCGAAATGCTCACTCAACAACCGGACATTCGATTCGGTCGTTTGAACTTTCAAGATGTAGGTGGCAACCAAGGCATGGTGTTCAAAGTGCCACTTGCTGTAGAAACTTGGCAAAACGGTCGATTTACGACTAACTTCGATGACAGTTCAACGACGGCGAATGGTGAATATTACTTCAGCACGCCAATTTGGTCGAATGCGCCTGCAAACAACGCCATGCTTTCTGGAGTTGGGACAATGCATGTTGGCAGGATGACCGATATCGTTGCAAGCCAAATTGACTCAGCACGCGAGCAAATACAATTCCACCTGGATTTAGACGGCTCAGGTAATCGCATCCCTTGGCTGAAATACGATTGGGATAACACGACAAGTGAAGAGGAAAATCCACCTGTTACAGTTACGTTTGGTATTCACCGAGGAAACGATCGCATTATTTATCGTGGTGAGCCAAATATGCTTGGCCTAAATTAACGCGAAACGACAAAACAAAAAAAGCCCCTCAATTGAGGGGCTCTTTTCACACAGACTGTGTAATTTACTTTGCGCCACGACGCGCTTTCAGGCGCTTCACCATAGCAAGACGACGCTCTGCCGACCCTTGGTCTGTTGCTGACTGGTTCGGATTATTACGACGACCTTGACGATTCTTAAACGCTGGTTTTGAGTGCAGCTTTTCAATGTAAGATTCACGCTGTTTTGGTTCATAGCCTGCAAGCTCAATACGGCGAATGCGTTGCTGGATTAGATTTTCAACCTGAACAACCGTGAGCTCTTCATCTCGATTTACAAATGAAACGGCATGACCTTGTTTACCTGCACGGCCTGTACGACCAATTCGGTGAACGTAATCTTCCGCTAGGAAAGGCATGTCATAGTTCACAACGTGAGGTAAATCTTCAATATCTAGACCTCGAGCAGCGACATCGGTAGCCACCATGACACGTGCTTTACCGGACTTGAACTCTTCTAACGCACGACGACGAGCACTTTGAGCACGGTCACCATGACAAACCACCGCTTTGATACCATCAAGTTTCAACTCTTTTACAACGTCGTTTGCGGTCTCTTTGTAGTTCACAAATACCAACACTTGTTTCCAGTTCTTACGACCAATCAGCTCCGAAAGCAGTTCCGTTTTTCGCTCTTGATCAACTGGATATAACACGTGAGCAACTGTCTGTGCTGTCGTATTCGCTCGCTCAACTTCAATACGCTTAGGCTTACGCAGGATATCTTTTGCTAACAGATTTAGTTGGCTCGAAGTCGTTGCAGAAAACATCATAATTTGCGGATCAGTATCCACATCTAGCATGATCTTACGTACTGCGTGAATAAAGCCCATGTCCAAGATACGGTCTGCTTCATCAAACACTAAAAACTCTAAGTGTGCGACCGAGACATTACCTTGTTCAATGTGCTCTTCCAATCGACCAGGTGTAGCCACTAGGATATCTACACCGTTTTCTAATGCCGTTACTTGAGAAGACATTTTACGGCCACCGAAAATCGCAGCCACCGACAGGTTCGTGTACTTCGTGTAAGCTTTGATGTTGTCAGCAATTTGTTCAGCAAGCTCACGAGTTGGAGCCAAGATAAGTGCGCGAGCAGTCTTACGAGAAGCGCTACGGTTACTGTCTAGCAACTGCTGAATCATAGGCAGAGAAAACGCAGCCGTTTTACCAGTACCTGTTTGTGCTGTAGCGAAAATATCATGGCCTTTGCGAGCCATTGGAATCGCCTTCTGTTGAATTGGCGTTAACTTTTCATAACCGCATTCTGCCAGTGCTTTAACCACTTCTGGCGCAAAACCTTGAGATGAAAATGACATTGAGCGTATTCCTTAAACAAACCACTAAAAATAGCTTTAAAAATTTAGCCGTGCACTATACCCGAATTTGAGTGATTTATCTCACTTTTCTCATTGAAATCCTACAAAAGAAAAAACGGTGAGCACAGATATATTAGTGGTTCACCGTTTTCGTTTAACCTTTGCGCGATTTAATGTTTGATGCCAGATAACTGAAGGAGAATTCGCTCAAGCTCATCCCATGGCAACAGCTGAGAATCTATCACTTCTAATCGTGATTCAAAGCCTTCTAAGCTGATTTCATTCACCGACACGACTCGGTTGGCAACATTAAACGCGTAACAACCTTGATCCGTATTGACCACTGCTTTAACACGCTCTGCGGTCAAGTCCGAAAGCATAGAGAAAAGCTTTTCAAAATCAAACTTATACTCTGCCCCAACCACCCACCCACAACTAAAATAACCCTGCCCTTTGTTCTCTTTGCGCACAAAGGCTTCACCAGGCGCCAATTGGAATTGAGGCTCTTGATGAGCGTGGTCATGATGATGTGACTCGATATGGGAAGAAGCGCTGCCGTAAACCCGCTCAATATCCAAGACTTCTATCGGCAACTCACCGTCATGAATAAGCTTACTGAATACTTTTGAAGGGGATTGGTCCGTCACCCAGTCATTAAACACATCAAGGTCGTGGCTGGAACATAGGTCAACCTTACTACCAATAACCACATCTGCACTGTCTAACTGGTCCACGAAGTTTTGGTTAGAAAGATACTTTTCATCACTTAAGTTACGCGGATCAACCAGAGCGATCGTCGCTTTTAGATCAACGTAAGGTTCATACTGTTCTGAGGTAAGCGTCGCGATAACCTGTTTTGGATGACCAAGGCCTGTCGGCTCAATCAATAAACGGTCCGGTTTTTGGCGCAGTAACGCGGTAATACCGACCGACATTGGCACGCCCGCCGTACAGCACATACAACCACCCGGCACTTCTTTAATCAGCGCGCCTTGGTCGGTCATCAATGCACCGTCGATGCCAATCTCACCAAATTCATTGACCAAAACCGCCCAGTTTTCTTTTTCCGGTTTGTTCTTCAGTAGATTTAAAATCGTGGTCGTTTTACCGACACCCAAAAATCCGGTCAGTATGTTGGTTGGTACTCGATTTGACATGCTTATCTCCGACACGTTAGTGCATTAATGCTCCAGCAAAGTATACGGAGAATGTGACTCGCTTCAACGCTTTTTATCGCACGCATCAAGCTCATTGCGTGATGCGTTGGAACACATTTTTCGAGCTTGTTTGGGTTGACTTATCAACTCTGAACGCTTCATATCAGACAGGTATCTACTGGTATAAATAACGCAAGTAAAAAACGCGATAATAGCGACTACGATGGGAAGAACTCCGAGCGTGTTTTCGAATTTAAGCGCAGCAATAGCCAACGCGAAAACAACGACAGAGATAAGTGCGATTGACTTACTTTTGTTGCTTTTCATAATAACTCGCCTTTCGTAAAGTTAGCCCCCTAACACCTCCTGTACTAGAAGAATGTCAGTTTGAACAACATCCAACCTGACTATTCAATGCTACTCCTTTCGCTACTTGTGAAATTTGACAAAGCTAACATTTACTACAACATCAAACGACGAGCTTATTATTATCTTTCATATACTTACTGGATTTTAAAACACTTACTAGCAAATCGACCCGCCGCTGACCAATATGTCGTTTTCATTGGCAATACAAACTTGCGCCACCAGCCTTAGCCCTTCGACTATCATCTCCAGAGACATAGAAGGCTGACTGCCATCTGCTGCTTGTACTGGCAATAATGGAATATGAACAAACCCGTGACGAATCGGATTGTCTTTCAAGTAATGTTGGATGCCATAAAAAAGGTGGTTACATACAAATGTTCCGGCACTGTTGGAAATCTGGCTAGGTATACCCTGCGTTTGCAATGTTTGCACAACACGCTTTATCGGTAGTGTCGAGAAGTAAGCATCAGGACCATCAGCCACCACGGGTTCATCAATCGGTTGATGACCAGCGTTATCTGGAATACGAAAATCATCGACATTGATTGCGACACGCTCTGGGGTTATCGCGCTACGCCCGGCCGCTTGCCCTACAGTAATCACACAGTCTGGCTGGTGCGCTTCTATTGCTTCAATAACGACTTTCACCGAGTCATATCGAACTACGGGGACTGGGCAAGTAACTATCACACCTCCTTTTATGGCCGCGGCCTCTAATTGCTTGACCGCTTCTAAGGCGGGGTTAATGGCGTCACCACCAAAAGGTTCAAAACCGGTAATCAGGACTTTCTTCATAACAGCCTTTAGGAAAAGAGTTTCACAAATTATTGCACTCCCCTTCACCCCATCCAATAGCAAAAGTATTGATGAGATAAACCAGACAACATTATGTGACTCATGTCTAACCAGAGAGTGTTTTCTGCCTCATTGAATCTAGGCAAGTTCCGGACTATCGAGACTAACTTATTGATGATTAGTGGCAGGGCAAGGTTCTCTCATTACATGACGCACGTAGAAGCTTGGTTTCCACGCTTAACTTAGGTAGAGTACGCGACCGCAATGCAATTCGAAGAGATTGAATACAATGAATATTGATAACCATGTAATCGAAACGATTGAAGAGTTAGAGGCATTTCTGCATTTAGTAGAAAGCGGCGCTCTTGGCCTTGAAGGTGTCACTGGCGTTGCGCTAGCCACCTCTAATACCGATGGTCGTCCATTTGTTGCCGTATTAGGAGAAAAGCACCAATTGCTCCTTGGCCGCTGGGTTTCGCAGCACGTATATGACAATGGTAAAGACATCGTTCGTAACGGCCCAACCAGAAAACACTAAGCGCTCGACGCCACCTATAACATCACGCCGTCTTATACACCAAGCGTATGCTTTGAAAGCAATGCGCTTGGTGTACTCAAAAAATAAAAAAGAAAAGGCTAGCCTTTATTAATTTTGTCGGTATATTGCACATCAGCTCTTACGGAAAGAGCTATTAATGTAATTAAAGATCAAAGTTTCTCTCAGTTCCACATCGAATTCCTCGTTTACGTTCCTGCGACAAAATAGTTATCTCTAAAATCATATAGTAGCACTTGATATTAGCTAAAAATTCAATATTTAAAACAATCAAATATAGAGGTATCTATGTCTAATAAATTAACTGGTTCAGTAAAATGGTTCAACGAAACTAAAGGTTTTGGTTTTATTTCTCAAGACAATGGCGGTGATGACGTATTCGTTCACTTCCGTTCTATTGTTTCTGAAGGCTTCAAAACTCTTACTGAAGGCCAAAAAGTATCGTTCGTTGTTGAACAAGGTAACAAAGGTTTACAAGCTGCTGAAGTAACTGCTCTGTAATTCTTTGTGTGGCATCAATGTTGTTGGTGCCACAATCCCCTTCCACTTATTACTGCCCTTACTATTCTCTATCTAAGTTTATATACCCAAATCACTTACCTCTCCCACACCATCATTAATCACTTTCAATAAAGTCACTTTGGTATACATCTTTAGGTAATCACACAACCTACCTTGCAATTCCAGTTTGGAATTAAATTAATCTCATTCATATCTGAATCACTTCGCCTCATGCTTTGCTCATAAAAATAAAGTTTATAAAATAAAAGCGATTGGCGAATATAAGAGAAAAAATGAAATTAAATATATCTGCTCAATCAATAAATTCTAATAACTACGAGCACATAATCCCTAGCTGAGAGGTTGAGTCAGCACTGAAATGTCATTACATGAAGCCATTTATCGGACAACACTTCATAGGGACAGCGTCTGGAGTCACATACTTCGCGGGATTTGTTGAGTTAGAGGAACCGAATCGAAGGTCTCATTCCTTTATCAAGTTTCCAAAATGGTGAGTTCGAATTTGATGTAGTCAAACAAAAAATTTCCAGCCAGAGCGCCACGTTTACTTTAGGGACCAAAGTGCACGTGTTGGTTAAAGACGCCGATTCGAGACAAAGAAAGATCATGTTCAACTTAAAAGACGCGGAACACGCGGTAGGTTAGCCTGTTTTAGGTTACTTTCTAATCCATTAATCAAAAATAAAAAATAAGCTTTTAATACCGCAATTAACTTGTGACATTTCGCTGACATCGACTCATTCTAAAACCCTAACATCTGACAAAGGAAACGAATCTAATTTTTGTTTCCAGACACCATCGCAGAGTGTATTTCCAGCACTCTGTTTGCCTCGAGAGGTTCTTATGACAGCCTAGGATCTCTCGAGGCTTTTTTGCACCTATTCAAACCACCTGATTCTACATCACAACTATTATCCCCTACACAAACTGTACTTTTTAACTAGTGCACTAGATCGCGAACTCTGATTTAAGCAACTGATCACACAACCACTTCTAAATTTTGGGTATAAAAGTATCAATACTTTCGTTAACTAGGATGTAAATAATGAAAAACTCGTTTGATCTCACTATGCCCAACGAAGAAGGATACTTTGGTGAATACGGTGGTAGCTTTGTTCCACCTGAGCTTGAACAAATCATGCATGACATCAACGCAGCTTATGAGGAATGCAGCAAAGATCCTGAATTTAAAGCGGAACTCGCTCGCCTATATAAGCACTTTGTTGGACGACCTAGCCCAACCTTCCATGCGGAAAACTTGTCTAAAAAATACGGAGCAGACATCTACCTAAAGCGCGAAGACTTAAACCATACAGGCGCACATAAAATTAACCACTGCTTAGGGGAAGCCATTCTCGCTAAAAAGATGGGTAAGAAGAAACTGATTGCTGAAACTGGCGCAGGGCAACACGGTGTTGCGCTTGCTACAGCCGCGGCATTGGTTGGCTTGAAATGCGATATTTACATGGGTGAAGTTGATATCGCCAAAGAGCATCCGAATGTCGTCCGCATGAGAATCCTTGGTGCTAATGTCATTCCTGCCACTCATGGGCGCAAGACTCTCAAAGAAGCGGTAGATTCTGCATTCGAAGCTTATCTGAAAGATCCTGATACACAACTTTATGCGATAGGCTCTGTCGTTGGCCCTCACCCATTCCCTAAAATGGTGAGAGATTTCCAATCAATTATCGGTAACGAAGCACGAGTTCAATTCAAAGAAATGACCGGCAAGTTACCCAATAATCTCGTCGCATGCGTTGGAGGTGGTTCTAACGCGATGGGGCTATTTACTGCTTTCTTAGAGGATGAACAAGTCGCCATTCACGGCGTTGAACCTGCGGGCCGCTCTTTGCAAAAGGTTGGCGAGCATGCTGCAACACTCACACTCGGTGAGCCAGGTATCATGCACGGATTTAAGTCTTACATGCTTAAAGATGCACAAGGTGAACCTCAGGAAGTGTACTCTGTAGCAAGTGGCTTGGATTACCCATCGGTTGGACCTCAGCATAGTTACTTAAAAGACATTGGCCGTGTCAATTACGGCTCAATCACCGATGACGAAGCGATTGATGCCTTCTTTGAGCTGTCTCGTGAAGAGGGAATAATCCCTGCTATTGAATCCTCACACGCTGTCGCTTACGCAATTAAACTCGCGCAGCAAGGAGAAACCGGCTCGATTTTGATCAACTTATCAGGCCGTGGTGACAAAGACATTGATTTTGTCGTTGAACACTACGGCGCAAAATACGGCATTGAATCACTCATATAGCCTAACTCCGTAGCCTAACCCTATATACAAAAAGCTACCTGGTACTAGGTAGCTTTTTGTTTTTGTCTACTATTTTAAGAAGCAAGTCCCTTTACTCACTGCTCTCACTATACCTTTAGAGCATAATTCGATTAACCGATAAGAGCTGGAATGCCTGGAAGCTGACCAACAATAGCAAGGGAGCCTGCACAAACGATAAACGCAGTGCCAGGAATCAGATATTTATCTTTGCGCGATAGTTCGTTAGCACGCTCATGGTCGCCGATAAGCCCGAGGTTATCCAACAGCATCGTGATTGCCCAACCGAAGACTGGATTAACGAATGCACAGGCAAAAATACAGATACCTGCACTGAGTGAATCTTTATGCTTATGGATCATCTGCATACCCGCTTCTAAAAGTGGTAAGAATACACCCACAATCAAAGCAACGCGCAGAACAGGTTCCCACATTGCTAGATCCATTGGGTAGCCAATTACCGCCGCCGCAATACACATGAAACCCGTCAACAGAGCGCCACCTGGAATAGGACGCTTGGCAATTGCGGCAGGAATCATGTACGTTCCCCAAGAAGAAGCTAGGTTTCCGCCCCCTAAGAGTGAACCAACCCCCTGACGAACAGATGCTCCGACCATCGTGTCGTCGACATCCATGAGTACACCTTTCGCTTCTTTTGGGTAGTTAAGTTCTTGAAACACACGATGGCCGAGATAATCAGGGGACCACATAGCGACTGCCAGTAGAGCAAATGGAGTCACGGCAATAAAGTGCTCTAGGGTTGGCCAGCCTAGCTGCCAGCCTGTATCTTCACCCCACCAGTAGAATGGACTGAAATTAGGCAGGCCCGGTTCTGTGGTAAAGGCAAACTCAGCGCCCATCAAATAAGCAACAATACCCGCGAGTGCAGAGCACAATGGGATAGCGAGCCAACGTTTATTGATCTTGGCTAAGTAAGCGTAAACCATAACGGTTAGGCCTATGACCACAAACGAAATGTAACCTTGGTCCGTACTTGCAGCCCACGCTTCCGTCTTATTAATTTGCCCGAGCAACCCAACGGCACCAAGGTAGATCAACAACCCTCCTCGAACCCCGATACCAGTCAGAGTCATGAGTTTAGAGCCACCTTTGGTTAAGGCGAGAATTAACCCAAAAACACATACCATCAAACCTAGCGCGAGAGGGTGCCCTCCTGCAGCTGCAATCATAGGAATCAGCGGTATCATTGGGCCATGGGTTCCCGCTAAGTTTGCATTCGGGTTTAGGATGGCAGAAAACAGGATGACGAACAGGGCTCCAGCGATAAGTAATTCGTAACGCACGTTTTCTGCAATGAATTCCGGAGATAAACCAAACTGAGCAGCAAAAGCGGAAACCATGGCAGTGACCATAACCACTTTACCAATGGTTGCTGCTAATGCCGGTACCCAGTCTTCGATTTCAATACTGTAATCACGTGAGGGCAAATGAATTCCCCAGCGACGGAAACTCATGACGGTTAAATCATGATTTAGAAAGTCTTCTCGGTTTTCAAATTCATGCGGTTTTTTGCGCACATCCCTGTAAAAAGTCTTACTTTTGTCAGACATTGAGTCATCCTTTTATGTTTCAACGTTGAACTACGTCAACTAGAGTTTCGCTTGGTAGACAGGCCTTCGACCAATACGAGACAACACCCACATCAAACTTCTAGGCCATACTAAGAAAGCGGCATGAACCAATTTTGATTTTGAGCTTATTAAGCATGTGTTGCTATGGGTAGGAATATTAGACATTAGTAAAAGAACAACAAAAATCTCACTTATTACACAATAATTTAACATCGAGCTGGGACGCTTGAACTTTTAAGAGTCATTTTTGAGCAGAGAGCCAAGTAGAGCGGCCAATTCCGATTTATACTTTCAAGGTAGAGAGCACTGTGCTCGCATCCATCGCAAAGTAACTATCGATATCTCTACATTGTATACTTTGTTAAACTCCGCCCTTTAATGAGTAAGGCCCTTAAAAATGATGACTGACGAAGAGAGAATCGAGCTGCAACAGAACAATCCACTGCACGGATTAAAGCTAGAGACTATGTTGCAAGAGTTAGTGGATTTTTACGGCTGGGACATTCTAGATACAGCAATGCGTTTTAATTGCTTTAACACTAAGCCTTCGATTGCAAGTAGCGTGAAGTATTTAAAGAAAACCGAATGGGCGAGAGAAAAATTAGAAAACTTTTACCTTTATCGCTTTAAGCGCATGCCACGCGCGAGCGAAGAAGAATACAACTTACCACCAAGAGCTCGTACCTTCCCTCATGGCCTTGAACCTAAAGAGCCAATGCCGCTAACCGTTGACTCTATTCTTAAGTCACAAGCCAAAGCAGCGTCTGCATTTAAAAAGCGTTCACCTCGCGGACGCCCTGCTCGTCGCCAATAACACTATCTTGAAAAGCAATAGAGCCCTACTGGTAGCTCCAGCAGGGCTCTATTGTTCTTTAAAGGAATGGCTAGAAGCGAAGACTCAAGCTAGTGAGCATTCCATTTCTCCAACAACTCCCGTAATTAAACTCACATGTAGTTTACGTTTTCTATTGATTACGCTTTTTCTTCTTTTTACCCGTACCTGCAGGCTTCGCTCGCGGCTTCATTGGTAAAAAGTAGGCTTCACTCTGATCGTCTTCCACTTCAAAACCGACTACCTGCTCGCGTTCAAGTTGAAACTTATTTTTCTTTTCTATCACTTTGAAATGGTGGTAGTCGTCGTAATCGATAAGAGATAACCCTAAACCTACTTCACCAGCACGACCACTACGACCGATTCGATGCATATAATCAGCAGGGCTACGCGGAAGATCGAAGTTAATCACCACTGGAAGTTTTTCTATATCAAGGCCGCGTGCTGCGATATCGGTGGCAATAAGAACTTGAATCTCGCCAGACTTAAAACCGTCAAGGACACGAGTACGAGCGCCCTGCCCTTTATCACCATGGAAAACTTCAGCGGTAATACCGCGTTTTGACAACTTTTGAGCTAAATGATTACAGGCATTCTTAGCATTCACAAAAATCAAAGTCTGTCGCCACTGATGCTGTTTGATTAAGTGCGCGAGTACCGCCGTCTTCTCACCTTTATTTACACTAAACACGCGCTGCACCAAAGTGCTGGCTTCTGCGCTCTGCAACTGAACTTCAACAGGGTCGCGGAGCAACTGCTGAGCCAGCGTCGTGACTTTATCAGGGAAAGTAGCAGAAAATAACAGCGTCTGTTTCTTCTCTGGTAGTAACGCAAGAATCTTATTCAGTTCTTCGGTAAATCCGAGGCTCAACATACGGTCGGCTTCGTCAAGAACAAGCGTTTTTACTTGGTCCAACTTAATCGCGTTACTGGATACCAGATCAAGTAATCGACCCGGCGTTGCAACAATGATGTCACAGCCACCACGAAGCGCCAGCATTTGTGGGTTCACCGATACACCACCAAATACGGCAACCGTTTTGATCTTATCTCTGAGATGGTATGAGTAAGATTTGACGTTATATGCCACCTGTGATGCCAACTCACGAGTTGGTACTAAAATCAGGTGGGAAACGAAGTTGCCACGGCGATTGTTTGATTCGTCTTGCTGAACAATTTTTTGCAAGATTGGCAGCGAAAAAGCAGCGGTTTTACCAGACCCCGTATTGGCACCACCAATAATATCTTTCCCTTCAAGGATATCAGGAATAGAACGGGATTGAATGGGCGTCGGTTGGCTGTATTCCAACGCTTCTAATCGCTCGACTAATGTTGGAATCAGGCCAAGATCGGCAAATGTCGCTTGCTGTGTTTTATCTGTCATTACAATGAGTGGCTCAGTGCTAGTAAAGGCCGTGTATCTTATGCTATTTCGCGTCTGGATGTTAGAGATAATGGCCCAAACAGAAGATTGGTGAAAGAAGCACTATAGGGTTCAGGAACTTCCTTTCACTAACATGAGTTAATGGTTTCGATAACCAATACTCTACGACCAAGATGGTAAAGCTCACGACAAGCAAAGTGAAAAGGAGTCAGGCATTCTGACTCCTGTAAAACAAAACACATTGTATTTTGGGGAAAGAGATTACAAAGGCAGGCCACACCCGAATCAAAGGCTTAACCACACTATTTAAGCTCTGCGGTTTTGAGAGCTTAATATAGCTTGAGAAAACTCCAGGTCACTAATGTCCATCGTTGTCTATTTAACTAATGTAGTGGACTCGGTTGTATAGATTACTTTCTCCCAATACCACGGTTCTTCTTAGGGCAAATTTGACTGCTATAGCCACAATCGTTACTGATGTCGTATATGGAAATACCTGTTGTCAGAAAGGTAACGCGCCAAGATGAGTAATGTTGCATATCATCCTCGTAAGCCCAATTCCTTCACGAGGTAGTAATGGAAAAAATTAATTTATCCCGATATCTGATATGTAGCTTCGCCTTTGTGTTGCTTTATCCTACGGCAATAGATCTCTACTTGGTTGCTTTACCACAAATCGCCCATGACCTGTCTGCCAGCGAATCACAACTTCATATTGCTTTTTCTATTTACCTCGCTGGTCTAGCATCGACTATGGTTTTTGTTGGGCGAACTGCTGATTGTTTAGGACGCAAACCTGTTGCCATTTGCGGTGCAGTGATTTTTACCCTTGCATCAATGTTCGCGGGCTCTGCTGAGACCAGTAATAGCTTCCTAATAATGCGCTTTTTCCAAGGCGTAGGTGCCGCATGTTGCTATGTAGTGGCCTTTGCCATTTTGCGTGACACTCTAGGGGACCCAGAGCGAGCTAAGGTTCTATCGATGCTTAATGGAATTATCTGCTCTATTCCAGTACTTGCCCCCGTGATCGGCAATCTGATTATGATCAAGTTTCCGTGGCCCGTGTTATTCACTGCCATGGCGATAATGGGTGTTGTGATAGGTTTAATTGCTTGCTTTGTCTTGAAAGAAACCTTGCCTAAAACCAAGCGCACAACTTTAAAGGTGAGTGAAGCTTCGAACGAATCACTATCTAACCGCTTTTTCATATCGCGCGTTATTTATACATCTTTAGGCGTCACAGCTATTCTCTCTTATGTAAATACGTCACCAATGATAATAATGGATTCAATTGGTTTTACTCGAGGCGAATATTCAACAACGATGGCACTACTCGCGATGGTAGGTATGACGACATCGTTTTCAGTTCCATTTGCTCTTTCTTGCTTCAAACAAACCACATTGATGTTCGCTGCACAAATGACCAATTTTCTGTCGGCTATCGTTATTCTCGCGGCTCACTTGAATAGCGATAGTCCGACACTTTATATGGTAGGATTCACTCTGCTCAGCATGAGTTTTCCAATGGGGTTTGGTGTGGCGATGAGCCAAGCGTTAAGCCAGTTCTCACGCAAAGCTGGACTTGCAAGCTCTATGCTTGGCATAGGTCAGGTTTCTTGGTCTGCACTTTACATTTGGTTGATGGCGACGCTAGGTGTGTCGGCCGTGATGATGTTAATGATAGCGTTGGTTGCTAGTGGCGTTATTGGACTCTCCGTAATATTATTATTTCCAAATCATAACGTTAGTGAGCCTCATGAAGAAATCTCTTGCCCGACTTGATCTTAATTTACTGCTCACTCTGCAACTGCTACTGCAAGAGCAGAGTGTTACTAAAACGGCGAAAAAACTTAATGTAACTCCCTCAACCGTGAGTAAGTCTCTAGGCAAACTACGCGCTTGGTTTGATGACCCGCTTTTTGTGAATACGCCGCAAGGCCTAAAACCAACAAATCTCGCGACAAACGTGCAAGTGCTTTTGTCAGACTGGATGCAGATCGGTAACCAGATTGTTTCACTCAGAGGTGATGATGTTCCAAGCGGAGTTAAATTTCATCTTGGAGTAGAGTCGCCATTGTCACTCATCATGGTCGACGAACTGACCAAACGAATCCATGACTTTTACCCAGACTCAACGGTAAAGTACCATAACTGGGATGAGGACTCATTAGATGCCATCACTAGCGGTGAAGTGGATATTGGTTTTACTGGCCGCGAAAGCCATCCTCGCTCCAAAGAGTCGTTAGAACTGCTACCGTATTTCATTAACTTCGAAGTGTTGTTCTCAGATTTACCTATGGTGTATGTCCGCAAAGATCATCCTGCGCTCAAGCAAGAGTGGAATTTGGATACTTTCTTAAGCTATGCCCATATCAATGTAGCATGGGAGAAAAATGACAGTTGGGTGTTGGATGAGATCTTGGCTGAGCAGGGACACACTCGAAACGTTAGCCTAACGATGGCGAGTTTCGAGCAAGCTTTATTTGTTGCAGAAAAGCCCGACCATCAAATGTTAACCACAGCACCAAAATATTGTCAGCGATACTGCGAACAGCTTCACCCCAACTTAATAGCGTTGCCTATCCCCGTTGCTGAAGATTATCAGCACAAGCTACTGATTCCATTTACTATGATTTGGCACAAGCGCAATAACCAGAACCCTAAAATCGTGTGGTTGAGGGAGACGATAAAGAGCCTGTATGGCACAAGTTGAACAGTTAATGTTTAAGTACATTTAAAGTAAAGGAATAGACATTCTCCCCCTTTATGTTGTCAATAAGCGTAGGAGTGTGATCTTGCCTTCTATTAGATTAAATACTTGAAAATCTTGAACTCTATTATCCACTTCGAAATTGATTTCAGCTCATTTGGGGACAAAAAAGAGTCAGCCTAACGGTCTGGCTCTTTTGAATGAAAAAATAGTCTGGTGGGAGAACTTGTAAGGCTGTGGCAGGTTACACTCACTTACTCCTTAGGCAGGTGACCAGTTTCCTTCGCAAGCTTTTGCATCGCCTCGGCAAACGTTGTTGTCCCGCCTTTAGCTTTAACCTGTATTACCTTATATCCCAACTTTTCCAACGCTTGGCGCTCTGCCAAAACAGCTTTGTCATCTTGCTGGCTACCTTGAGCTGGCTGATGAATGTAACATCCCTCTAATTTACCATCTTCGACCAATTGGTGGTGTTTCAGTGCATCGATATCAAAATTCATAATAAGTCTTTTCATCAAGAGTGGGCGTTTCTGTAGCTAATTACATGCGCTTCAAAGGCTTCACGACACTATCTAAGCCTTCAATTTTGAGCGCTAAACATAGCTTGAGCAAATCCCCTAGCTCGCCGCTTGGCCAGCCCTTTTTATCAAACCACAGTAAGTATTCTTCAGGCAGGTCGATTAACACTCGCCCTGCATATTTCCCAAATGGCATTTGCATTCTAGCGAGTTTAATGAGGTTTTCTTTTTCTAACATAAGTGACAGAGAGTTAAGGTAACTCGCCCAAGGGTAACACTGGTTCTCCCTCCTCACCAGCAAATCGCAGTCACGTTTATTTTGGCGGCCTTGACTCGCTTTGTGCTAGAGTACGCGGCATAAAAAATGAGAACGAGAAAGCAATGAAGTCACCTTGTCGAGCAGCATGTAAAAATAACGCCGGAATATGCTCTGGTTGTCACCGGACGATGGATGAAATCATCCAATGGAAAGACAAAACCGATCTCCAACGAGATGTGATTATCGAACAAATCGCAGGAGAAGATTCAACGCACAGTTGTCCTGAGTGCGGGACTCAAGCCCATTGTGATATCGCCGCAGGCAAAGAGACATGCTGGTGCTTTACTATTGAAACCCGTGATTTACCCAAGCCAAGCGCCAACCAACTGTGTTTGTGCCGAAAATGTCTAGAAAAAAAGCCAGTCGCGTAATACGACTGGCTTACTGATCATCGTTTTCTGACTGGTGTTTATTTAGCGGTTAAAGCGGACGCTTCAAACTTAATGCCTTCCCACCCTGTCACCATAAAATTACGAATATTCTGGTGATCGCTGTTCTCTGGATGCTGCAATACATCTTCACGATAAAAACGGCCAAAGCAGGCTAGCGTCGCTTCTTTGTCTAGGTTGTTTAGCAAACCGAAAGCGAAGATCTTACACGAACCGTTGTTCTCGCCTGCATTGTTTTGTGTCCCACCATTTACAAAAGCGGTTGGCTCAAACGTATAGTTATCTTCGATCACCGCCATCGTTGCTTCAAATTCGACCTGCTCTGGTGACGCTGCCAATAAATCTAAAAACGATTTTAATTCCATTATTCCTCTATCCCTACTTCATCATATTGATGACACATTAGTTTCATAAAAAGCCAATATAAGAGTCATCAATCATACATATATTCAGAGCCTTACCAAATCAAACGTCATTCAGCGCTCTATCATTCCAGTTGCGGAAATGGACAGCAGCATAAAACCCGTGCTGATTGACAACCTATCGGATTGATAAGGAGATATCATGATCACCCCTTTAAAGGCAATCGGTGTACTCGCATTGTCATCACTTGCCATCGCGTGTTCATCACAACCCGAAGATACCGTGGCTTCATTCGCTACACAATGCAAACCTACCACTGCCCCCGTTACTGGGGAAACGTCAATTCAAGGTTTAACGTTTATCGGAACATCCGTTGCTGATGCTCCATTCGACACATCGGCAGCTGAAATCGTCAGTTATGACGCTTGTACGGATAAGCTCTATGTGGTTAATGCTCAAGCAAAACGTGTCGATGTAATGTCTATGGATGACAACGGCGTACCAACGCAAAGCGCATTCATCGATCTCAACAGCGCTGGCGAAGCAGCGGGCATTGAAATTGGCGCAGCAAACAGTGTCGCTGTATTCAATGGTTTGGTAGCAGTTGCGATTGAAAACAGTAATAAACAAGCGAATGGTATTGTTGGCTTGTACCGCTCCGACGATTTGTCATTAGTCATGACGTTTCCAACAGGCGCATTGCCAGACATGGTTGGCTTCTCAAAAGATGGCCGATACATCGCAACCGCTAATGAAGGAGAACCAAACAGCGATTACAGCATTGACCCTGAAGGTAGTATCACTTTGATCGATCTGAGCCTTGGTGTTACTCAAGCAGAAGTGACACAAATTGGCTTTAACGAATTTGATGGTTCACGAAAAGCAGAGCTCCCAATGAATGTGCGTATTTCGGGGCCAAACGCCACCATCGCACAAGATCTAGAGCCGGAATACCTCACTTTTGCAGATAACGGTAAAATCTATGTCGCGCTACAAGAAAATAGCGCCATGGCAATCGTCAATCCAGAGAGCAAATCGGTAGAAAAAATTGTTGGCTTAGGTGAGAAGTCTTGGTCGGGCGCTAAACTCGATGCATCCAACAAAGACAAAATCATTGGGAACTTGAAAAGCTACCCACAACTGGTTGGCTTATTTATGCCTGACACTATCGACAGCTACTCAGTGAATGGGAGTACTTACATCGTATCTGCAAATGAAGGCGACGGGCGTGAGTACGGATTCACAACCACTCAAGAACTGTGCGACAAAGCTGGCTTTATGTGGGATGAAGACGATTACCTTGGTACAGATGAATACACATCTGAGCAAGGGAGCTGTTTAAGCCATATTGATGAAGTGCGCGGTAAGAAGCTGAAAGTAGCAGCAGAACACCCATTGGCAGAGGCACTAAAAGACAACAAACAACTCGCGCGTTTAAAAGTGATTAAGCCGGAACAAACGCTTTCTGCACAAGAGAATGTTCAATCATTTGGCGCGCGTTCATTCTCGATTTGGGATGAAAACGGCAAGTTGGTCTTCGATAGTGGTGACGATTTCGCGACTATCGCGCTGCTGAATGAAGGCAAGAACTTCAACAGCACCAACGATAACAATAATAGTGGCGATGACCGAAGTGATGATAAAGGTATTGAGCCAGAGGCGATTGAAGTAGCACAAATCAATGGTCGTCATTACGCGTTCATCGGCTTGGAGCGTCAAGGCGGCATCATGATTTATGACATCACAGACCCGAAACAAGCGCAGTTCCTGCATTACGTAAACCGTCGTGATTACAGCCAACCAGTTTGTACAGAAGTCGAAGATGGCGAATGCATGAACGACACATACAATCCAAAAGCAGGCGATTTAGGTCCAGAATCCATTAATTACTTTACCCGTAATGGTGGTCATTTTATCGCCGTTGGCAATGAGGTATCGGGCACGACATCCGTCTTCCGAATCAATCTATAAAGTAATGTAAAAGTCATTTAGAACCAAAACGCCCGACGTAAGCCGGGCGTTTTTTTGTATGAGGTAATGTCCTACTCTGCCGATGCTAGCGCGTCACACTTTGATGCGCAGATAAAATCGTTTTTATGCAGACCTTTGATAGAGTGACTCCACCACGTTACGGTAACCTTACCCCATTCCAACAAAATAGAAGGATGGTGGAACTCATCTTCTGCCAGTTCCGCGATTTTGTTACTGAAAGCCCATGCTTGTTTGAAGTTCTTAAATTTATACACCTTTTCTAGTTGAGGTATATCTTCTCTTTCAATGATCTGCCAATCAGACAATTGCAGAAGCAGAGACTGTTGCTCTTCTTTGCTTAGTGCAATGGCATCGATACTACAAGCTTCGCATTTTTGTTCATTCAACATGAGCAGGTTCCTTTGGTTCAAAAAGTGGAGGAAGCAGTCCAGCTTCAATCGCTAGATCGGCTTGTTTCAATAAATTTAACTGACTGATTTTAAAAAGTTGAGAAAAGTCGTCAATCACGTAGTACTTCGGTTGCATGATGTCGATACGATAAGGCGTTCTCAGCACTGTTTGTAATTCAAATGGGTCGCGAATTGCTACATCACTCTCTAATGCGTAGAGGGTTTCGCCAGGAGATGAAAGAATACCACCACCGTAAATTTTGGTTTTGTCCCCTTCTTTCACCAAGCCAAACTCTACGGTAAACCAGTAGAGGCGAGCGAGATAGGCTCTTTGTTTTGGGGTAGCGGCTTGCCCTAGTTGACCATAATGCTCGGTAAATGCAGCAAAGTCTGGGTTGGTTAACATCGCGCAATGACCAAATATTTCGTGGAAGAAATCTGGCTCCTGTAAGTAATCGAACTCATCTCTTGTACGCAAGAATGTGGCGACTGGAAAGCGCTTATTACCGAGTAGATTAAAAAATCGGTCGAAATCAATAAGTGCGGGAACGGGCTCCACTTGCCAACCTGTTGTCTCCATCAAGACACGATTAATTTCTGGTAACTGAGGAACGCGGTCTTGAGGTAAATCAAGCAGCGTCAAACCGTGTAAATAAGCCTCACAAGCTCTGTTTTGGATCACACCCATTTGTCGTGTTACCAAATCTCGCCAAATGGCGTCTTCTTCACGGCTCCATTCAACCCTGCCTTCCTGGTTTACGGGTTTAGAACGATACTGGGTCATGGCTCATCTCCATTAACAAATCCTTTACATTAAGCCTATCTGTAGTCTTAAGAGCTTCCAATCCCTGCGCGATTTTCTCAGCATCATGCCGATGTAACATATTGTTTACAACTCATCGTAACTGCATGATTTTTATGACACGATATAATATCTGGCTTGTTTGACTTTATCGTGTATTCCTCTCAAACTAAAACCTGTTATCACTTTGTTATAGAGGGACCTATGCGCGAGAGCAGCAAAGTATGGCAACCGAGCGAAAGTCGTATCGAAGAAGCCAACATTACACAGTTTATTGAACACATTAATCGACAAGGAAATACCCTTGAAAGCTTCGCTGATCTGCATCAATGGTCACTCGATCATGTAGAAAAATTTTGGCAGGAAGTTTGGCTATTCTGCGACGTCATTGGCACTCAGGGAGAGACCATAAAAGAGCGAGCAGAAAGTCGCTGGCAGCAACCTGTTGAAAATAGGGATATAAAATGGTTCCCAAACGCGCAAATTAACTACGCCGAAAATTTGTTAACCTACGCGTGTCACCAACCCGATGATCTCGCGATTTGGTTTGAAAATGAACGTGAAGAAAAACAGACCTACACCTGGAAACAATTGTGCGAAGAAGTTTCGAGTGTGCAGCAATGGTTGAAAGAATGTGGAATTAAGCAAGGTGATGTCGTCGCTGGGTATTTACCTCACCTACCTCAAACGGTGGTAGTCATGCTAGCAACCAGTAGTTTGGGGGCGATCTGGACTTCCACCTCACCTGATTTTGGCGTCGAAAGCGTTTTGGAACGCTTTGGTCAAGTGAAACCCAAAATCCTGTTTACTTGTGATGGCTATACATTCAATGGCAAAACTTTCGATATGTCTGAGAAAAACCAGCATATTGCGGATCATCTTGATGGTCTTAAACAAGTTTGCCAAATTAGCTACCTTAAACCACACATTTTTGAATGCGATGTCTGCACCCAAGATTGGCAAAACGTCCTGAATCAATACACACCCGAAGCGCTGACTTTTACTCGTGTGAATTTTAACGATCCGCTATTTGTGCTCTATTCTTCAGGCACAACAGGCAAACCGAAATGCATCGTCCATTCCGTCGGCGGAACGGTGCTTAATCACTTGAAAGAGCATCAACTGCATTGCGATATTCAACCGAACGACCGAGTGTTTTACTACACAACCTGCGGCTGGATGATGTGGAACTGGCACGTTTCTTCACTCGCGAGCGGTGCATGTTTGGTGATTTTTGATGGTAGCCCTGTTTACCCTACTCATAATGTGCTCTGGGACCTCGCAGAACAAGCCGAAGTGACGCTATTTGGAACCTCAGCAAAATACCTAGAGGCGCTGGAAAAAGCATCTTTTTCTCCGCAGAAAAGTGATGCATTTCCAAGTCTGAAAACCATTTGCTCAACGGGCTCTGTTCTGTATCCAGAACAGTTTGATTATGTCTATCAGCACATTAAAGAAGATGTACACCTCGCCTCGATTTCTGGCGGAACAGACATTTGTGGCTGCTTTGTATTAGGCAACCCTATTTCTCCCGTTTATCGGGGAGAGTGCCAATCAGCAGGGTTAGGGGTCGATGTCCGAGTCTTTAACCCACAAGGTAATAGCGTAATGGGAGAGCGCGGTGAGTTGGTTTGCGCCAATTCATTACCCAACTTCCCTGCTGGCTTTTGGAACGACACCGGTGAGAGATATCATCGCGCTTATTGGGATAAATTCGACAATATTTGGCACCACGGCGATGATGTTGAACAGACCAGCGTTGGGGGATACGTGTTTTATGGTCGAAGTGATACCACGTTGAATCCCGGTGGCGTAAGAATCGGCACGGCCGAAATCTATCAGCAAGTGAACTGTATAGACGGTATTCTAGATTCGATCGCAGTAGGAAAAGAAGTCGATCGCAACGAACAAATATGGCTGTTTGTCCAATTAGTCAAAGGGGTAGAGCTCAATGACGAGATGATCGCTTCCATCAAAGCACAGCTAAAGTCTGCATGTTCTCCAAGGCATGTACCTAGTGCGATTTACGCAATAAGCGATATACCTAAGACACGCTCAGGAAAGCTGGTCGAGTTAGCCGTTAAGCAAGTCGTTAACAACCGAAACGTCGAAAATTTAGGCGCAATAGCCAACCCTGAAGTGCTGGAGGAGATACGCAGGATAATCGTCTAAAAATTACCTCCGAAGACTTAGTTGTTCGAGTATATCCTTGCCTGCACCACGACGACTTGTTTAGAGCAAGTGAAGTTACACATACCCTCAGCAGATAAGAAAAAAGCGAGCTTGTTAGCTCGCTTTTGTCAATTTTTGTTCTTTATTCAGCGGTATTAGCGACGACCAAGCCCCATTAATACCGACATTGTTTTACCATCAGATGTAATGTCAAAAACGTGTCGCGATTCAACTTCAGTAAAACCCGCTTCTTTCAGTGCACGCTCAGACTTCGCAAGGGTAAAACCGTCTTGTTCACATTCTGCAATCCAATCAAAATGAACAAAATAGCCGCCGTGGTTAAGTAGAGAATGCGAGATCGTTAATGACGCGTCTAAGTCTTCCACGAACGCTAAAACTGATGATGCAACCACCAAGTCGAACTGTCCACGAAACGCAGGGTGCTGAGCGACCAAGCCGCGAGATAATGCATCTACCACAGGTTCTACATTGACGAGCTCTTTTTTATCGAGTTCCTCAATCATGGCTTCCGATGCGTCTAATGCTACGATGTCTTTAACCATCGGTGACAATCGTTGACTTAACTGCCCTGTTCCGCATCCAAAATCTAGTACTTTAATGCCATCAAGCTGAGTTAGCTGTTGTAACTGCTCAAACACCGACTGCGCAAATTGCTCTGTTGCTGGATTTGATTCCCAGTTTTTTGCTAAGCCGTCCCAATCTTGTGCCATCGTGGCCTCCATGTTCACTTTTTGTAACCCACATAGATTACCGCAAAACCGTTAAAAGACCATAGACTTATCTAGCGGATTCGCGTTTTTTTCGATAATCTTTCATGGCTTTGGGAGCGCATCTGCATAATACCCAAATTATTTGAATTCATTTATTGGTTGTGTCAAATCATGAACTTAACTCAAGTAGAAGCCTTCTGCACCATCGCTGAGTGTGGTTCTGTTTCTGAAGCGGCAAGGCAACTCGACTGCAATCGTACCAAACTCAGTATGTCGATTAAGGCATTAGAGAAAGATCTCGACGTTGAATTGTTTAACCGAACTGGCAACCAGCTCACCCTCTCTGAAGCTGGGAAAGCCATTTACAAAGATTGCGAACACCTACTTATCATCGCACAACGGGTCAGAAAGACCTGCGCTCAAATCTCGGAAGGGTTTAACGCGGAAGTTTGGGTAGCACGTGACGACTCCTTACCTGATGATCTCTGGCAAGAATTATCTCATACATTGAATAACCGCTTTCCTTCAACAACCTTCAACTTAATCTTGGCATCCAGTGGCGACTTAGCCAACTTGGTCAGTACCCACCAAGTAGATTTTGCTTTCGGCGTTGATTATGAGCGAGTAGACGATCCTCGTATCGTATATAACCCATTAGGCAAGATACGTATGATGTCAGTATGCAGTGTAGCACACCGCCTAAGTAAGATGCGCCGTGTCTCAGACGAAGATCTACGTAGTCAAATGCAAGCATTAATGGTGTACCTAAATGAGAAAGACAACCCTGAACTGCAACCTTTCTCGACTCGATATATTGGTTTTTCGAGTTTTGACTACATGCTGAACACCATCTTAGAAGAAGACGCTTGGGGCGTGCTTCCAGAACCATTAATCCGCCATTACCTTCGTCAGCAGAAGCTCGCCGTTATCAAACACACATACGGATTGACGCAAGAAGACTACTGTATGTTTTCACCTAACGGCCATGCTGAGCATCCTGCAATGACGTGGTTAGCAGATAAATTGAGCGAGTATTTATTTGACTTCTAAACATTTTATCAGTGAGCGTCAATTTTACTGACACCAAAAAGCCACAGTAAGTCGTTGTTTTATAAGAACATAAATAAAAGCGCAATTTTTTAGATTAGTTACTGGTCACTTTGTGGTTGCCTAAATTACCTTATGAGCGAAGAATAGCAAGGTATTAAAATTCAAAGGCATCTTTTATGTGTGACAGGACAAGCAAAAACGAAAACCGTATTCTAACCATTTCAGCCCTTTTGGCATCTGGGTTCGCTGCTGGTGGTATGGTACTTGGCTTGCTTGTAGGCTCAATTGTCATCGTTTTTGACGGTGTTTACTCTTTGGTCAGCTTACTGTTAACTTTATTGTCACTGGCCGCTTCTTACTATATTAACAAGCCTTCAAAATCTGTATTCCCATTTGGAAAAGCGGTCTTAGAACCAATCGTTATTGCGATAAAAGCAGCCGTCATTTTAGTGGTTGTAAGCTTCTCTCTCTACTCTGCGATATCAGCATTGATGTCTGGAGGTCGCGAGGTCGATGCTTCTATTGCGACCTTATTCGGCATCGTGAATGTTATTGGCTGTGGTTACGCTTGGTGGTTTATGGCGAAACGCAGCCGCCGCTTCTCATCAGGCTTGATTGAAGCGGAGAAAAAACAGTGGCAAATGGATACTCTGCTAAGTGTGGCGGTGACCGTAGGATTTATCTCGGCTTGGGCTGTTTCACTAACGCCATTCTCTGAGTATGCGGTATATGCCGACCCCATGATGATGGTTTTAATGGGCTTTTACTTCCTCAAAGTACCGTTCGATATGCTAGTAGGTGCCTTACGTGAACTACTAATGATGACACCAAGCAAAGAGCTGTGTCAGAGCGTTGGCAAAGATGTTCTTGAGATTGAAAAAGTGACTGAGCATCAATTGAAACTGGCTGGCGTAACGAAGGTGGGCCAAGAGCTACGAGTAAATGTGGACGTACATATTGATGACGACACATTGGAGCTTAATACACTAGAGCACACTCGTAAGCAGCTTATCAAGCGACTGTCAAAGCACAGATTCAAGCTTCAACTACACTTGAACGTCGCTTATTAGAGCGCCACCAAAGAGCCGTTAAAACTCCATAAAAAGCTCCCAATCTCGGGAGCTTTTTTAATTTTTTCGATTTAGTTGCTTCGTATTCGAATACAGCTCGCAAGGGAGATCTGTTCGTTGCTCACTTAAATTCTCTGATCTCGTTGGTAACTTACCCAGCCGCTTCGCGCTTCTCTTTGGTGACTAACCAACACATCAGCGAGCCCACCGTTACCATCACAACGCCCTGCCAAAAGCTATGGCTCAGAGTTACGCCAAGAATAATGGAAGAAAATAAAGCGGAAAAAATGGGCGTGAAGTAAGACAAGGTGGCGAGAAAAACCATATTGCCGCCAACGATCGCGATATTCCATAAACCATAACCACCAGCCATTAAAGCCGCAGAAGCCACTAAGTACCCCATCGCTTCCCAACTGAATGTCATTGGTGGCTCATCCGTAAACGCGTATTTGACCCAAAGCGAAACAGCTGTTGCAATGAAAAACAGGGTAATCGCATTATGTTTAGATTGCTGCCTTTGGGTTAAGTTGCAATAAAAGGCCCATATAACCGCCCCAGCGAAAGCCATAAAATACACCAGAGGGTTACTACTAACATTGGACATGATCTGAGTTATGGATAAGCCATTCTCACCGCTCACAGTCCAAGCAACCCCAACAAACGCCAGCGTAACTGCTGGATAAAGCAACCAGTTTGTTTTTTTATTGCTGCCAAGGACCGCAAATAAAACCGTCAGTGCGGGCCAAAGGTAGTTGACAATCGACACCTCAATTGCCTGCGCGCGCGAGTTGGAATATCCCAAAGATAGAGCGAGAAATATTTCATAGCAGACGAACATCGCACCACCAAGCACAAGATACTTGGGAGAAAAGTAAGACAACTTTGGAATACCGACCACGATAAGAAGGAAAACAGAGCTGAGAGAGTACAACATGGCTGCCCCACCTACAGGACCTAAACTCTCCGTAACCAACCTCGCGATGCCAAGCAGACAACTCCAAGAGAGAATTGCGATACAACCATAAAGTGTGAAACGAAATTGCACTGATTTCATGTGACCTACCACTCACGAATGCCAAAGGAAACGTCAGCTTAACTCAAAAATGATCAGGTTCAACGTACTGTTTTATAAAAATCAGTATAAAAATCATTCTATTAAGCCGTTGGAGTCGATATGAAACATTTTCTGCCCTCTAGTGTTATGCTTACACCCTTTGTTGTGCGCTACTATGATGAAGATGACAACGAGAGTGAAAACGTTAAAACACATTCGGAAACGCATGGTCTAGATAGCGAAGAGCAATCTAAGGAACGTTCAGAGTAAAGGAATCCAAACATGAAAAAAGTCGCAGTCATTTTAAGTGGTTCAGGCGTTTACGACGGTTCTGAGATCCACGAAGCAGTGTTGGCGCTCTACGCCATCGAGAAGGCAGGTGCAACTTGGCACTGCTTTGCACCTAACATTGACCAACTCCACGTCATCAATCACCTAACTGGTGACGAAATGGATGAAACACGTAACGTATTGATCGAATCAGCTCGTATTGCACGCGGAAATATTGACGATGTCGCCAAACTTAACGTCGATGAATACGATGCCCTACTGCTTCCAGGTGGGTTTGGTGCTGCGAAAAACTTAACCGACTTCGCCGTTTCAGGTGCAGAGTGCTCCATTAACACACACGTAGCTCAAGCTTGTCGCGCGTTTGCTAATTCGAAAAAACCAGCTGGCTATCTGTGTATTTCTCCTGTCATTATTCCGATGATTTATGAGCAAGGCGTGAAAGGAACGGTAGGCAACGATGAGGCAGTCTCAATAGCATTTAATCAAATGGGCGGTGAACACACCACGTGCCCTGTCGAAGACATCATTTTTGATGAAAAACACCTCGTACTTTCAACCCCTGCTTACATGTTGGCAGAGAATATCTCTCAAGCGGCTTCAGGTATCGAAAAGTTAGTATCAAAACTGATTAAAATAGCTTAATTATTAGTAGTTAGCTTATAAAACACTTCCCTATCCCCATTGATAATTAAGTTATTAATGGGGATTTTTATACTTTAGTCGAATTTAGAGATATATCCGCGTCAGAAGTCAATTTCTACCAATCGTTTGCGTCCATAGTTTCATATTTGTTCTACTTTATATCAGTGTTGCACTTATATGCAGTGCAACAAGATCGCTGTCACAGTTTTTCTCTTGCAAGTACCTCTAAGTAGGTAAACTTGCTTCAGATCAACTTCAATCTGGAAACGAATGTGCGACAGTAAATGGCAAATTAAGAAAGATTATTAAAAATAACGACGGAGCTATCCAATATGACAAGTGCATTTTTTATCCCTACGGTAAACCTAATGGGCGCTGGTTGTTTGAAAGACGCAGCAGACAGCATCCAATCTCAAGGCTTTAAAAAAGGTTTGATCGTTACGGATAAGATCCTTAACCAAATCGGTGTAGTCAAACAAGTTCAAGACCTTCTCACTGAGCGCGATGTAGCAACCGTTGTGTTTGATGGCACTCAGCCAAATCCAACTATCAGCAACGTTAACGACGGCTTAGCACTTCTTACTGATAACGAATGTGACTTCGTTGTCTCTCTAGGTGGTGGTTCACCACACGACTGTGCGAAAGGTATCGCGCTTGTTGCTTCTAACGGCGGCAAAATCGCAGATTACGAAGGCGTAGACCAATCTGCAAAACCAATGATGCCACTTATCGCGATCAACACGACGGCGGGTACTGCATCTGAAATGACGCGTTTCTGCATCATCACTGACGAAGAGCGTCACATTAAGATGGCTATCGTTGATAAGCACACAACACCGCTTATCTCGGTAAACGATCCAGAGCTAATGTTAGCTAAACCTGCTTCGCTAACTGCGGCAACAGGTATGGATGCCCTAACTCACGCGATTGAAGCTTACGTATCTATCGCGGCAACACCAATCACTGATGCGGTAGCAATCAAAGCGATTGAGCTTATCCAAGCGTACCTACGCACAGCAGTGAAAAACGGTGAAGATCTAGAAGCTCGTGAACAAATGGCATACGCACAGTTCATGGCAGGTATGGCGTTCAACAACGCGTCTCTAGGTTACGTACACGCAATGGCACACCAGCTAGGTGGTTTCTATGACCTTCCACACGGTGTTTGTAACGCGATTCTTCTACCTCACGTACAGCGTTACAACGCGCAAGTATGTCCTGAGCGTCTACGTGACGTAGCAAAAGCAATGGGCGTAAATGTAGAAGGCATGTCTGCTGAAGCAGGTGCAGCGGCAGCAATCGACGCTATCGTTACTCTAGCGAAAGATGTGGGTATCCCAGCAGGTATCAAAGAGCTTGGTGCGAAACTAGAAGACATCCCAACACTAGCAGACAACGCACTGAAAGACGCTTGTGGTTTCACTAACCCTAAACAAGCAACTCACGAAGAAATTTCTAAGATCTTCGAAGAAGCGATGTAATCTCGCTAACTAAACAATTCTCTAGCCTTAATTCAATCCCCGATCTCGTATCGGGGATTTTTTACATTCATATACAAGTGAATCTCTGCCAAACATAGTCTTTTAGTGTTAGCTTTTAAGTATTAACACGATTCATATTGGAAGGAACCATGAGAACGATTGCTGCTGCCCTACTCACTTGTTTATCCTTTTCTGCCAACGCTGCCGAATACCGCGCCAACGAAGTGGCGAATGGATTTCAGATCCCTTGGGGGATCGAGTTTTTAGATAACCAACGCGTTATTGTCAATGAAAAGAACGGTACGGTTTCGTTGCTGGATATCACCACAGGCAAACCTCAAAAGCTGTTTAACGTCCCCAATGTGAACACCAGTGGACAAGCCGGCTTATTGGATGTCGCGCGCGCACCGAATGCCGATACGCAAAACCCGCAACTCTTCTTTACCTACAGCAAGCGCACGAGTAAAGGCAATACGGTGGCGTTAGCGACGGCGCTATTGCAAAACAATCAACTTGTGGGTTGGAACGATCTCTTTGTTGCTGATGCCATCACCGACACAGGGCGTCACTACGGCAGTCGACTTTCATTTGTTGGCGACAAAGTTTATTTCTCAATCGGTGACCGTGGCGAACGTGATAATGGGCAAGACACTCAAACCCATGCTGGCAGTATTCTGCGCCTTAACCTTGATGGTTCGGTTCCGCAAGACAACCCATTCAAACCTTCCCAAGCTCGTCCTGAGATATGGAGTTACGGGCACCGTAACCCACAAGGTATGTTTTACGACGAAGCAACAAAACAGCTGTGGTCTATTGAACATGGACCACGGGGTGGCGATGAAATTAATCTAATCAAGAAAGGCGCGAACTACGGCTGGGCAAAAGTCTCTCATGGTAAAGAGTATTGGGGTCCGTTGGACGTCGGGGAAGCTAAGTCGTTACCGGGAATGGAAGATCCAAAACTGGTATACATCCCTTCTATCGCACCAAGTAACATGATTTTGTACCGTGGCGATAAGTACCCTGAATTGGACGGAAAAATCCTCGCCGGTGCATTGAAACTGGCGCACATCAACGTAGCTTCTATTGAGAATGGCAAGCTCACCGAATCAAAAAGATTGATGGAGAATCTTGGTGAGCGAGTAAGAGATATAACCATCAGCCCCGATGGTTATATCTACTTTTCTACCGACAGCGGCAAAATCTTTCGTCTTGAGGAAAGGTAATCAAACACTAAAATCGTTAAGACTATTTAATTTGTGACGTACTAGTGATTTATTTTCGTACAATCCAAGCAGAAGAATCTAAACTTAACAATAACCTTTTGTTTTTTAAAACGATAGTTCGGTTAAGTTGTACGAGGTCATTATGATTCCATTCCCTTTACAGCTCGATAAAATTAAAGCCGTGGTGTTTGATTTAGACAACACCTTGGTGAGTTCTGATATGAACTTCGGCGAATTGCGACAACAGCTTGGCTGTCCGCAGAGTGAAGATCTATTGGATTTTGTCGACGCACTTGAGCACCCTCATCATCGAGAGCACGCTCATAACGTGATATTTGATTACGAGATTTCTGATGCTGAGCAGTCTGCTCCAATGATTGGCTGCCATGAATTACTCGCCCACTTGCATCAAAATGAAATCAAAACCGCTATCGTGACGCGCAACTGCCAAATCGCCACGCAGCGCAAACTAGAGCACAACCAAATCTCAGTGGAACGAGTCATCACTCGTGAATGCTTCCCGCCCAAGCCAGACCCATTGTCTTTGCAGGTGTTGGCGAAAGAGTGGCGTTTGATGCCTAATGAAGTGCTTTATGTCGGCGATTACCTTTACGACTTGCAGGCAGCGTATAACGCGCAGATGCCCTCTTGCCTTGTTCATCACGGTAATCAAGAAACCTTCAATGATTCAGCCTCATTGGCGCTTAATGAACTCAGTGATTTATTGAGCCGTTTTGAATCCTTACCACGCAAATAAAGCACACATATAAAATACGCAAACAAAAAAAGGGGCACCAACGTGCCCCTTATGACTTATTCCCGATTGTTTCATGCGTTCCCAAGGATTGCTTGGGTGATGCGCTGCTTAGCCTTGTAGGTAAGCGTTAAGCATCCACATTAATTTTTCTTGCTCACGGATGTAGTCACCCATCAATGCCGCTGTACCTTCGTCATCTGCTTCACCCGCGTTTTGTAGAATCTCACGCTGTTTTAGAAGTAGAACGCTAAAGCCTTGAACCAGACCTTGTACACACTCCTCACCAGAAGTCGCGTTTTGATGTTCTTTAATTTCACTTGCTTCCAAGTAGTTGCTGAATGAGTGCGCTGGCGTATGACCCAAAGTTAGAATACGCTCTGCAAGCTCATCGATTTTTGTTTGTAGATCAGTGTAAATCTCTTCAAATTTTACGTGCAGTTCGAAGAATTGCGCACCTTTAATGTTCCAGTGGTAACCGCGAGAGTTCATGTACAACACTTGGTAATGCGCTAGCAGTTGATTTAACTGTTGAGCTAGTTGTGCTGATTGTTCGCTGTCTAGACCAATTAGGCTTACTTGTTTGTTCATAATCTTGCTCCTAGAAGGATGATACCAATCGTAGTAACGAACGATTCTCTTACCGGGATTGGTATAAAGTTTAAAAATTCTTTTGCAGTATTTGCTGCCGATGGAGTCATATTACGACTCCGGCTCGGTAAAGAAAATTTGGTTTTAGCTATGATTTAAATAGCTAAATCCAATGAGCAAGTAGACGAATATCGGCGTATCATCCAACAAAAAGCCCCAACCCTTTTTGTGTAAAAAGGATTGGGGCTTTTTTACTATTTGGTTAACGTTCAAAAGTAGATGAACAGACGTAAACCTTAACTACGCCGTTTTAAAAGTTGCCATCTGTTGATTCAGCTCGGTAACTTGCTCTTTTACTTGCAATGATGTCTCTGATGCGCGTTGGCTGTTATTCGAAACCTCATCCACTGATTGAGTAATACCGGACATCAATCCAGTGATCGAATTGGTCGCATGAGATTGCTGCTCTGCCGCTGCCGCAAGTTCTGCCATTTGTTCATTCAAAGAACCAATTTGCTCGGTCGTGACAAGCAAACGAGTTACCGCTTTTTCAATGTGCTCAGCGCCCTGCCCCGCAAGTGATTGGCTGTGTTCTATCTCCTCAACCACCGAATTGGTCGAGCGTTGAATCGCATTGATAATGCCGTTTATTTCTGTCGTCGATTGAGTAGTGCGCGTCGCTAACATGCGTACTTCGTCCGCCACAACCGCAAAGCCTCGTCCTTGGTCACCCGCACGCGCTGCTTCTATCGCGGCATTCAATGCCAGTAAGTTAGTTTGTTCTGCTAAGCCTTCAATCACTTCCGTCACTCGACCAATGGCTTCGCTCTCTTTGCTTAACTGCGTCACTTGCGTGCTCGCGGCTTCAATGCTGCCATGTAAGCTTTCCATGGTGACTTTGTTTTGCTCTAGTGCATCGCGACCTTGTTCAATCTCGCCTTTTGAATCAGAAAGCTTCTGCACCGATTGATTGGCTTGATCTAGGGTGTTACGCGCGGCTAAAGCGATTTCATCCAATTGGCTTCCCATTTCAACAATGCTGGTCTGTTGCTGTTCAACATTCGATGAAGTGACTTGCGCCGATTCCAATAAAGCCCCCATGCTGGTATCCACTTGGTGCGCTTTCTCACTCACCCCTGCCACGATGCTCGCTAACGATTGGTTCATGCGGTTAATCGAATCGGTAAGGTCTGCCAATTCATCTTTCCCAACAACGGTGAGCGGAGGCTGAGAAACGTCCCCTGAAGCGATCGTCTTTGCACGCTCCGATAAGTTTTTCACTCGGCGACCAATGGTGTTGCCCATGTATTTTGAAATCGCTACTGCGGCAAACAAAACTAATGCTGCTGCAATCAACATAGTGGTCAGTACGTTCTTGATCGACTGATTAATACCCTGTCCACTTTGATCAGCACGACTTTGCTGAGCCAATACAATCGTTTCTAAACTTTGGTCTAGTGCATCCGCTGCTGGCAACAGTTCATTCGCCATTAACAAGTTTGATTCGTTCCATTCTGGCGATTGACGCAATGCAATCACCTGCTCTGCTAAAGGAAAGTACAGTTGCTGCATTTCTTTAAACAGTGACCACAGTGATTGGTCGTTATCGGTAAGTCTGTCGAGTTTGCTGTCGATTTCCGCCACGGACTGATTGTGGTACTTAATCAAGTCGTGGTATTTGTCCAAATGCTCTTGCTGCCCGTACAACAGGAAATCTCGCAAAGCAGACAGTGCATTGGCAAGGGAGGTATAACTGTCGGCGTAGACTTTAAACAAACGCTTTCTGTCTCCACCAAATGGATTTCCCGACTCTTCATTGATTAAGCTTTGAAGCTGGTCAAGTGCCACTTCTGCAATGGGTGCCGCTTCGTTAATAAAGAGGTTGTGTGCGGGTAAGTTCTCATCACTGTGGCTAAGTTCAATCAGCTTGTTCAAAGAGACTTTTACCGCGTCCCACTGGCTTTGGATCGCTTGAAAATCCTGTTCAGAGATCAACACCTGCAACGTCGGAAGTGACTCGTCTGTAGATGCCATGATATTGCGTACGTCCTCACTCAGACGTGCACTCGCCTCTTCATCGCCACCTAGCAACATGTAGGCTCGAATCGAGGACAGCGACGCTTGAACGGACTGTTGGATACCGCGACTGGTGTCGACGGTCGGTAAATCGGATTTAAGTAACGAAGAGGCGTATTGCTCTACGGTAGTGACGTTGCGATACGTGAATACCGCTGATGCCATAAAAAGTACGGCTAGCAGCACAAAACTGAGCTGCAACTTCCCTGATATCGTAAGGTTCATCCATAAACTCCTGACAACGATGAGCCTTAAATATAACGATGTTTACAAAAATGTTAAATACGGGTATCAAAAGTTACTAAGAAAACCATGTAAACCACTATTTCAAGCCAAGAAATGGGACTTATTCGAAGTATGGTATGCGCTCACTACGTAAAATCAGATAATTAACGTAAGTGGTTTCTAAGCAGTCTTGCTCCCACAACGAGAGAATCCGCTTGGTGGCAAAGTAGTAATCTTTATTACGCAGTAGCACGCCCACCGTACGGCTGAGCTGCTCAAAGCGCTGTTGCTCATTAGCAGAGATGTAATTGTCTTCATTCTGAATGATGGGCGCCAATCCATCAGCAAACCAATTGTTCAGAATTTCACGCATCTCAAGCTCTGACTCCGGCACATCGATACTCGACAACTCTCGATGCTGTGGTGGTTGCACTATGTACTTCGATGCTTTTGGCGAACTGACATAACGGTACATGTCGCTCCTCCTTGTAAATGACTCTTATACCCAAGTGACTTCAAGATGCAGGATTCAGAGCGTTGTCATTGATTCGGGGTCAAGGAAAACAACGCAGCGTAATAGTCAGCTCTTTCCAAGTTGTTTGACACAGAAACCGAGTCAATGACACGCTCCCGAAGGGCGAGCTGTCTTGGTTTGTATACTTTGTTGTCGATTCTTGATTTAGACCCACTAGACCTTTAAATCGCCGCCGCGTCTACAAACCAAGCCATTCTCGCTGAACCTAACATCTCGAGGTTACTTGGGTATAAACTAGCTAAGAATACTTTTTTCAATTTCCAAGTTTTTTTCTAGAGCTCATAGAAAGAAGACCAACAAAAAAGCCATGCAAGTAGAACCTGCATGGCTTTGGTCCGGGCTGCAATGACACTGCCCTCGTCTAGGACTGGTTACATTGAGCTTTGATCGAAATCGTTGCCTTGGTCAGTACCCGTTTGAGTATCCGAGTCGAAGCTGCCAGAGTCATCCGTGAAGTCAACACCTTGATCTTGACTTCCCGCACTTGTCCAGTCGCTGCCGCCAGATTCCATACCCGCCATGTCTGGTTGCTGATCTTGAGCAGAACCTTGCATGGTGTATTGATCATCGACTTCAACTTCAACTGTGCCACTCGCACCTTCTACTGCGCTGCCCAATTCGTCGTAACCTTGGAATTGGATTTCGCTCGTACCTTCGTAACCTTCTGGTAAGTCAACCGATACTGGTTGGTTCAGGTTGCCACTTAATGTGAAGCTGCCATCGCCATTATCCAGTGCGTTGCTTACTGATGCACCATCAGGTAGACCGGACATTTCTGCATAATCCACCGATTCGTTACCACTGACCTCATCTGGAACCGAGATAGAAATGGTATCGCCTGGTGCTGCAGTCACATCAGCTGCGCTCTCCTCTTCACTGTCTGCACCGTTTGCTGCTTGCTCTTCAGGCTGTTGCGCTTCGCCAACTTGCTGCTCTGATGATGCTTGAGCAGTTTGAATTTGTGGCTCGTCACTTTGCGCTGAATCGTCCGCAACTTGGATGCTCAGATTCTGAGTCGATACTTCACCATTGTCGTTGACCTGAACATCCATAGCCAAATTGCCATCGAAGTCATCGTTCGGCCAGTATGTCCACTCTTCATCACCTGATTTCGCGAAGAAACCTGCATCGTTTGCATCGGCGACATCCAACACTTCTGCTGAAGGGCTAATGCCAAGCTCATCAATCAACTGTGCTTCCGTTAGTGTTAGTGAACCATCATCAGCCAGTGCGTAGCCTTCACTGGTTGTGGTTTCACCTTCACCTTGGATGTCGACATTAAAGAAGCTCTCAATGCGGTTTTCACCGTCAGTTGCAATAAAGCCAACTTGAACATCTCCGGTGTACCCTTCTGCTGGTGTGAATTGGTAGTTACCTTGGTTATCGGCCTCTATCACACCTTGACCTTCCATTAGGCTCACTGACTCAATGCTCAAGCTATCGCCTTCTGCATCGCTCAAGGTAGATAGCATGTCATCATTGGTGAACGACAAGGTGCCATCCGCAGCCATTTCTGTGGTAGAAATGCTGTCGATTTCTGGAGAAACATTATCTTGTGGTGCGTCTTCTTTCACGACCACACCCGTTTGCTCATCATGAAGCACACCGTCTTTATCAATCACGTAAGCGATATCCGCTTCACCCGTAAAGCCTGGTGCTGGATTGAATGTCCATGTGCCATCACCGTTATCGACAATTTCACCTTGGCTGCGATCAGCTAGGTGCACGAATTTCACTTCATCACCCGCGTCAGCGTCTACGTTCTCTGCCAATCCGATTAGGTCATCTGCGGTTAGGATAACAGGTTCACCCGCTAGGGTTTCGAAGTCACCTGAATCGATGCCATCTTCGAACTCTTCTGGCTCGTCACCATAATCCACCGTTGTTGCGGTCACGGTTACGAAGAACTCGCCATTAAAGTCAGCCGGAGGCGTCATTTGCAGGTCTGAAATATCCCACTCGTTCAAGTCGATGTATTGACCCGGTTCCGTAATGGTAATGGTATTCACACCATCCGTAACTTCGAAGCCAACAGGGAAACCAGTCATCACTAGGTTACTTAGCGTTTCTGAATCGTCGATTAGACCGACATTCAAGCCTAGGTGACCCGTTTCGTCCTCACCGAAGACTAACGGACCATCATGGTCGGTTGTAATGACCGCGCCATCCGCAACAGGGCGAACAAACACTGGTACATCAAGTACTGTTTCAAACTCACCGTCACTTACCACAACTTGCAAGTCAGAAACCCCTGCAAAATCGCCAGTCGGTGTGAACGTCCAAGTACCGTCACCGTTGTCTGTTACCTCACCACCATCTTCACCTTCTGCGGTGATAATGCGTGATACGACTAGGTTTTCAGTATCGATATCGCCGAACAAGTTCATCAGGTCGCCAGCGTCGAAGGTGAATGCGCCATCTTCGTCGGTTGCCATAAAGGCATTACCCACATTGAATGGAGCATCGTTGACAGGGATAACATCCACATTCAACGAGCCTTCAACCACTTCTTCACCATCCGTCGCGGTGTAGCCCAGTTCCACCAAACCATTGAAGTCTTGAGTGGTTACCAAGTGGTACATACCATCTGGCTGCTGAGTTAATGTCGCGTTTGCAGGAGCACGAACCGTGATGCTTTCTACGCTGATTTCGTCACCATCAAGATCCGTAACTTGATCAGCGATGTAAGCTGGGTCAATCACCATGACCACATCTTCTTCGCCTTGCATCTGGATGGTTGGCGCTTCTGGTGCATCGTTAACCGCTTCGATGTTTAGATTGCCTTCAACCGGCGTCACTAAATCACCATCGCTAACACCGAACGACATTGGCACATCACCATTGAAGTTCTCAGCTGGAGTGAATGACCAAGTGCCATCACCGTTGTCTAGCAAGTCACCGTATTGCTCATCAATCACTAGGTCGACAGCAGACAGTTCGTCGTAGGTGTTGTCGATATCTGTCGCGTTAGCAAGCAACATGTCCTGCGTGATAAGAATGGTGGTATCTTCGGTGCCAGCAATATTCACTGGCGTTGATTGCGGCGCATCGTTAATTGGGTTCACCGTTAGGTCGACGCCCACTTCCACGCTCGCACCATCGTTATCAATCAAGTCGAAGCTTAGGTCGATATCGCCATTGAAGTTCGCATCAGGCGTAATCGTAAAGCTACCATCTTGGTTCTCAACAACGGTTGCATTGGCAACCGCGGTTAAGTTCACTGCTTCTAGATTATCGCTGTCTACGTCACCCGCTTGAGCCAGTAACTGCTCTTGACTCAATGTGATTGAACCGTCTTCATCGACGCTGTAAGCCAAGTCGCCAGATACCGGAGCATCGTTGACTGGCAATACATCAATGTTCGCGTTGGTTGTCGCAGTTGCACCGTCTTCATCAGCGACGACTACGTCTAGGCTTACGCCACCGTTGAAGTTTTCATTTGGTGCGAAGCTATAAGTGCCATCGTCATTCGCCGTTAGAATGCCGTCGCTACCACTGTAAGAGACGCTTTCTAGGCTCACGTCGCCTTCCACATCGCTTGACTGCGCTAGCAGTTGCTCTTCCGTGAAGATAATGACTTCGTCTTCATTGACAGAGTAACTTGTCGCACCTGCGATTGGTGGATCGTTCACCTCAAGTACTGTGATACCCGCAGTGGTTGAGTCTGTCGCACCCTCTTCATCGACAACTACAACGTCTAGGCTAACCTCGCCATTGAAGTTCTCGTTTGGCGAGAAGGTGTACGTACCATCGCCATTGTCTTGGAACACACCATCGTTACCACTGTAAGTCACACTACTGATGTCTACGTCGCCTTCGATATCCGACGAATTAGCCAATAGTTGCTCGTCACTAATGGTGATCGAGTTGTCTTCATGTACTGTGTAAGACGTGCTGCCCGCAACCGGAGGATCGTTCTCTGGCGTCACACTCACATCAATGTTGGCAGAGGTCGTATCCGTACCGTCTGATACATCAAACGTGAAGTTCACGTCACCGTTGAAGTTCTCGTTCGGTGCAAAGCTGTAAGTGCCATCACCATTATCGGTTAGGACACCGTCTGCACCTGTGTAGGTCACGCCTTCAACTGTTAGGTTGTCACCTTCTACATCCGTCGCGCCTGTTAATAGGTCAGCATCGGTGAAGGTAAGAAGACCGTCCTCACCCACGGTGAACGCTTGATCTTGTGGCTCTGGCGCATCATTGACTGGTGTTACTGTTAAGTCGAGACCAGCCGCAACCACTTCTTCGCCATCCGTGACATCGTAACTAAACTCGATGTCACCGTAGAAGTTCTCGCTCGGAGTAATGGTGAAGCTGCCATCCTCGTTCATTTCAACCGTTGCATTTTCATCATTGGTGCTTAAGTTGATTGCGCTCAGATCGTCACCATCGATATCAACGGCATGCTCAAGTAACTGCTCTTGAGTCAGCGTGATGCTGTTGTCTTCGGCAGTGACTGCAGTGATATCACCCGTCACTTCTGGTGCATCATTGGTTGGCGAGATATGAATCGTCACATCTTGCGTCGCTGTCGCCGTTGTACCTGTATCCACATCTGTAGAGGTTGCGTTCACGGTTAGCGTCACATCGCCGTTGAAGTCCGCAGAAGGGATAAACTCTAGTCCTTCTAGCTCGCCTGGTTGTAGTGACCAAGTGCCGTCGCCATTATCAACACCTGCTGATAGCGAGCTGCCTTCTGGCACATCTTCAATCAAGATAGCGAGGTTTTCTGAACCATCGGTATCTGTTAACGCGGCATCGATATCAAGCGGCACTGGCGTATCTTCGGTACCAATGATTTGGTAATCCGCGTCCGCTACCGTGATTTCGATGTTGTCGATACCAAACGACTCATCCCAAACGTCTTGATTCAAGGTTGAACCGAAGCCAAGTTGCAATTCACCATCCTCGACAGGAACCGTCAGATTGATTTGGTGAGCTTGGTCGTTCCAACCACTGAAGCCTTCACGTTGAGAGGCTCCGTGGATCACTTCACCTACTTCGTTACCGTCAGAGTCGTAAAGCGTTGTCGTACCATCTTGAGTACGGAACGCGGAGTTCTCCAAGGTGGTTAGCTGTTCGCCGCCGACAAAGATTTGGAACGACTCGCCATCCCAAGAATCGATTTCGTAGAAGCTAAACGAGATATTCACTTCATTGACATCGCTTGGGATATCGTAGGTTTTGCTGACCGCTTCATCACCGCCAGTGCCACCAATACGACCCAGCATGTCGCCTGTTTCGAAACCTTGTGAACTTTCAGTATTCGCGTTCCAACCGTTCGAGCCAGACTCGAAGTTATCAGAGGCAATTACCAAGTCCGAAGCAATCGACAACTCTGGCATATCAACCACAGATTGAACATCAATGTTCGCTTCTGCAGGAACCGTTACGGTGCCATCGTTGACATCAAACGTCACGTTGACGTTGCCATCGAAGTTTTCATTCGGAGCGAAGGTGTACGTGCCGTCACCGTTATCAACCAAAGTACCGCTGTCAGAAGCAACGTTTTCAACCGTTAGGTTATCACCATCGATATCACCTGCATTTTGCAGCAGTTGCTCTTCGGTGAAGGTGAAGCTGGTGTCTTCTTGCGTAACAAACTGTGGCTGACCAACCGTTGGCAAGTCATTCACTGGGTTCACAGTCAGATCGGCAGTGGCTTGAATGGTCGCATCGCCGTCTGTAATGTCGAAGCTCAGATCAATGTCGCCATTGAAGTCCGCATCCGGTGTGATAGTGAAGCTGCCGTCATTATTCGCAACAACGGTCGCATTGCCGTCAACAGTGAGGTTGGATGCAGTTAGGTCATCGCCATCCACGTCGCCGGCTTGAGCAAGAAGCTGCTCTTGGCTTAGCGTGATAGAACCGTCTTCATCCACGCTGTATGCCAAATCACCTGATACTGGCGCATCATTGATTGGCAATACATCGATGCTTGCATTGGTTGACGCAGTTGCACCGTCTTCATCAACAACGACAACATTTAGGCTAACATCACCGTTGAAGTTTTCGTTTGGTGCGAAGCTGAATGTACCGTCGCCGTTGTCAGTAAAGATACCGTCGGAGCCGCTGTAGCTGACGCTATCAATCGCGACATCACCTTCAACGTCAGAAGCATTCGCCAATAGCTGCTCAGAGCTAATGGTGATGACTTCATCTTCGTTAACGGAGTAGCTGGTCGCGCCTGCGATTGGTGGGTCGTTCACCTCAAGAACAGTAATGTCAGCGGTGGTTGAGTCCGTCGCACCGTCTTCATCTACCACGACAACATCTAGGCTCACTTCACCATTGAAGTTCTCGTTTGGCGAGAAGGTGTACGTACCGTCACCATTGTCTTGGAACACACCATCTGTGCCGCTGTAGCTAACGCTATCAACTGCGACATCTCCTTCGACGTCTGATGAATTCGCCAGTAACTGCTCGTCACTAATGGTGATCGAGTTGTCTTCATGCACTGTGTAAGAGGTGCTGCCCGCAACCGGTGGATCGTTCTCAGGTGTGACTGTCACATCGATATTCGCGGTCACGGTATCCGTACCATCGGAAACATCGAAGGTAAAACTCACGTCGCCATTGAAGTTTTCGTTTGGAGCGAAGCTGTAAGTGCCGTCACCGTTGTCGGTTAGGACACCATCTGCGCCAGTGTAGCTCACACCTTCAACCGATAGGTCATCACCATCGATGTCCGTTGCACCATCCAACAGGTCTTGATCCGTGAAGGTCAACACGCCATCTTCACCAATGGTGAACGCTTGATCTTCTGGCTGCGGCAAATCATTAACTGGGTTAACAGTAAGGTCCGCCGTTGCAACAATAGTGTCGCTGCCATCATTGATGTCGAACGTGATATCAATGTCGCCATTGAAGTTCGCATCTGGCGTGATAGTGAAGCTACCATCGTCGTTTGCCGTAACCGTTGCATCACCGTCAACCACTAAGTTAGTCGCGGTTAGCGCGTCCCCTTCTACATCCGATGCTTGAGCAAGAAGCTGCTCTTGGCTAAGCGTAATTGAATTGTCTTCATCGACACTGTAAGCCAAGTTGCCCGATACTGGCGCATCGTTGATTGGCAATACATCGATGTTTGCATTAGTTGACGCAGTTGCACCGTCTTCATCAACAACCACAACATCTAGGCTAACATCGCCATCAAAGTTGGCGTTTGGTGCGAAGCTGAATGTGCCGTCACCGTTATCGGTAAAGATACCGTCGGAGCCGCTGTAGCTGACGCTATCAATCGCAACTTCACCTTCAACGTCAGAAGCATTTGCCAATAGCTGTTCAGAGCTAATGGTGATAACTTCGTCTTCGTTCACTGAGTAGCTGGTCGCGCCTGCAATTGGTGGATCGTTCACCTCAAGTACTGTAATACCTGCGGTAGTCGAATCCGTCGCACCATCTTCATCGACCACGACAACATCTAGGCTCACTTCGCCATTGAAGTTCTCGTTTGGCGAGAAGGTGTACGTACCGTCACCATTGTCTTGGAACACACCATCTGTGCCGCTGTAGCTAACGCTATCAACCGCGACATCTCCTTCGACGTCTGATGAATTCGCCAGTAACTGCTCGTCACTGATGGTGATCGAGTTGTCTTCATGCACTGTGTAAGACGTGCTGCCTGCCACCGGTGGATCGTTCTCTGGAGTGACTGTCACATCGATATTCGCGGTCACGGTATCCGTGCCGTCAGAAACATCGAAGGTAAAGTTCACGTCGCCATTGAAGTTCTCGTTTGGCGCGAAGCTGTAAGTGCCATCGCCATTGTCAGTTAGGACACCATCTGCGCCTGTGTAAGTGACGCCTTCAATCGAGAGGTCATCGCCATCGATGTCCGTTGCACCATCCAATAGGTCTTGATCAGTGAAGGTCAACACGCCATCTTCACCAATGGTGAACGCTTGATCTTCTGGCTGCGGCAAATCATTAACTGGGTTAACGGTTAGGTCCGCTGTTGCAACAATAGTATCGCTGCCGTCGTTGATATCGAACGTGATATCAATGTCGCCATTAAAGTTCGCATCTGGCGTGATAGTGAAGCTACCATCGTCGTTTGCCGTAACCGTTGCATCGCCATCAACCACTAGATTAGATGCGGTTAATGCGTCGCCTTCTACATCCGATGCTTGAGCAAGAAGCTGCTCTTGACTCAACGTGATTGAGTTGTCTTCGTCGACGCTGTAAGCCAAGTTGCCCGATACTGGTGCATCATTGATTGGTAAGACATCGACTGTGATGTAAGTATCGACCTCTGCACCGTCTTCATCACGAATGGTCACATCCAACTGCACTTGACCATTGAAGTTTTCATTCGGTGCAAAGCTACAAGTACCATCGCCGTTTACTGAGAAGATACCATCTGGACCGTCGTAGCTGATGCCTACTAGCTCAACATCCCCTTCAACATCCGAAGCATTCAGTAGCACTTGCGATTCACTAAAGGTTAGAACTTGGTCTTCATCGATAGTGTATGCAGTAGGACCTGCGATTGGTGGGTCATTTACCTCAATCACAGTAATGCCAGCAGTGGTAGAGTCCGTTGCACCTTCTTCATCGACAACGACAACATCTAGGCTCACCTCGCCACTGAAGTTCTCGTTTGGTGAGAAGGTGTAAGTACCATCACCGTTGATTTCCAGGACACCATCGTTACCGCTGTAGCTCACGCTATCAATCAACACATCGCCTTCAATATCCGATGAGTTCGCTAATAGCTGCTCGTCACTGATGGTAATCGAATTGTCTTCATGAACGGTGTAAGCCGTACTGCCTGCCACCGGTGGATCGTTCTCTGGCGTAACTGTTACATCGATATTTGCCGTCACGGTATCCGTGCCATCGGAAACATCGAAAGTGAAGTTCACGTCGCCATTGAAGTTCTCGTTTGGTGCGAAACTGTAGGTGCCATCACCATTGTCAGTAAGAACACCGTCTGCGCCTGTGTAAGTGACGCCCTCAACAGATAGGTCATCCCCTTCAATGTCGGTAGCGCCTGTTAGCAGATCCGCATCAGTAAAGGTCAGCACACCATCTTCACCAACAGTGAACGCTTGATCTTGTGGTTCAGGCGCATCATTAACTGGTGACACCAATAACTCAAGGTTGGTTGAGACAACATCATCGCCGTCAGACACATCGAACGTAAAGGTGATATAACCATTAAAGTCCGCATCTGGCGTTAAGGTGTAAGTACCGTCGCCATTGTCTGTAATGGTGATGTTTTCATCATCCGTTGCCAAGTTCAGTGCTGTCAGTTGGTCTCCATCCAAGTCACGCGCATTAGCGAGTAAATCTTCTTGCGTAATTAGGATCGAACCATCTTCTTCAACCATCGCTGAAACAGGCAATGCTTCAGGCGCATGTTCAATGTGGGCACCTGTTGCATTGACGTAGATGGTTTGAGAAACGGTTTCAGAATCATTATTTGATAGCTCTGTTGCCGTTGCCGTTACATTGATTTCTAGCTGTTGGTTAAAGTCTTCTGGCAATTGAATCTGTAGCTCTTGTTCAATTGCTGTGGTTGGAAGCGTTACAGAACCATCTGGACCGACTGTCACTTCACCGCTGTAGATCTGGCTGTTCACTTCACCGACATCAATGGTGAAGTTGAAGTCGGTGTAATCGGCATCGCCGCCACCGTAGAGATCTTCAAAGCCGTAAACCAGTTCACCGTCTTCGTTCACAGTAGTTCGGGTATGTTCAATACCATCTTGGTTCAGCTCTGAGCTTGAACCACCATGGAAGACAGCATCACCGAATTGGCTTTGAATCACGGTTTCAGAACCATCAGCGCCAACAAACACGAGTTGTGGGTCAACTGTATCCATGTTCGCAGGAGAGCCATCTGCTGCACGGAACTCGTACTGACCATCTTGCATGGACGCAAAGTCATTGAAGTTATGACCGTTAGGAATCAAGAATAGGTTGAAGCTTTCCCCTTCCGAGATTTGGAAGCTGAACTGATCTTGTCCCGGAACGAGGTCACCGCCGCCGCCAACTTGAGAGGCGTTTTCGTACACCACTTCAACGCCCGTGATGTTGCCATCTTCATCGACTTTGTAGTAACCCGCTGTATTTTGGTAACCCGCGGTTTCACCTTCAAACGTAACCGTGATTTCAGTATCGTTGAAACTGGTGATACCGTTGTCTTGATCGTTAAGTACCCCTTCGTTGTCGTAGCTGATCACCGAACCTTCAGGAACACCATCAACGGTCACAGTCAGCGTTTCTGACAAGTCTTGGTCAACCAATGCTGCGGCGATGTTCACTTCAACAATACCGCCTGGCTCAACCAAGATCGCTTGGTCATCCACGTTTCGACCATCGCCATCAGTGATGACTAGGTCTGGCGCATCTGCCACGGCTTCGATATGGACATTAATGTCTTGCTCAACTTCATCAGTACCGTCAGAAACCGTAAAGCTGAACTGCAAGTCACCACTGAAGTGCTCTTCTGGTACGAAGCTAAATGTACCGTCACCGTTGTCCGTTACAGTACCTTCATCACCCGAGTAGTTAATGCTGGTAACGGTGAGGTCATCACCATCAATATCAATCGCGCCACTTAGAAGATCTTCTTGCGTGAACAGGATGCTGCCATCCTCTTCAATGTGGTACATGCCAGGCGCAACAATTGGAATGTCATTGACTGGGTTCACCGTCAACGTCATTTCATTGGCAACACTCAATTCACCGTCGCTTACTTCATAAGTAAACTCTATGTCTCCATTGAAGTGCTGTGAAGGCGTAACGGTAAAGGTGCCGTCACCGTTATCCACGATAGAGGCATTCGGATCATTGGTTTCTAGTGCCGTTGCGTATAGGTCATCACCATCTTGATCGCTGGCGTTTTCAAGCAGCATTTCTTGTGTCACGAGGATAGAACCATCCTCGTCCACGTCTGCCACGATTGGTGCTGCTTCTGGTGCGTCGTTGACGAACTCAACTTTCAAGTCGATGTTTGCCGCCACCACATCGGTGCCATCGCTCACATCAAACGTGAGGTCAACATTACCAAAGAAGCCTTGCTCTGGCGTTAACGTGTAAGTGCCATCACCATTGTCTGTCACTTGAACCGTATCGCTTAAGCTCGTCACGTTCACAACAGATAAGTCATCGCCTTCGATGTCCGTCGCTTGAGCCAGCAGCTCTGCTTCAGTAATCGTGATGGCTTCGCCGTCTTCTGTGGTGAAGGACAAATCAGGTACATCTGGCAGGTCGTTCACTGGGTTAACGGTGAGGTTTAGATCCGCAGCGACGGTTTCAATCGCGTCAGTTACGTCATAAGTAAATTCGATTTCACCAAAGAAGTTTTCGCTCGGTGTAATCGTGAAGCTACCATCAGCGTTCTCAACGATGGTTGCATTAGGATCGTTGGTCGACAGGTTCACCGCTTCAAGGTTGTCACCATCCACGTCCGTCGCGTTCGCCAACAAGTCTTCTTGAGTGATGGTAATTGAGCCATCTTCATCGACGACCGCATCAACAGGCCCGCTTACCTCTGGACCTTCGTTGACGATCTCAACATCGATCTTCGCAGTGCTTGGTGCGCTTGCTTGACCATCGCTGATGTCGAAGGTCAGGTTCACTTCACCGTAGAAGTTCGAAGTTGGCTCGAAGGTAAAGGTGTTGTCGCCGTTGTCTGTCAACGTACCTTGTGACTGGTCAACAAGCAGTAGATTCTCGATATGAAGAATGTCGCCATCCACATCGGTCGCACCTGATAACAGGTCTTTTGCTTCGATGATGATGGTGCCGTTTTCTAGCATTTGAGTATGCAGCGGTGCACCAGGAACTGGCACATCGTTGACCGGAATAACGGTCAGGTCTAGATGAGTATCGACTTCATCGGTGCCATCGAAGACTTTGTAATCGATATCGACTTCACCATTGAAGTTTTCATTCGGCATAAAGGTGTAAGTGCCGTCGCCATTATCGACAAGCTCACCGTTATCACCGCTGTAAGAGATATCAGAGATAGACAGCGCATCACCTTCCACATCACTTGCATTCGCAAGCAGATCGTCCGCGCTAAACGTAATGCCCACATCCTCATCAGTCGACAATACAATCGGACCAGAAACGATTGGCGCATCGTTTACTGCTTCGAAGTTGATGTTGATGATGTTGTCGTCAGTGAGTTCACCATCCGTAACTTGGTAGCCAAGCTCAATCTCACCGTAGAAGTTCTCATCTGGTGTGACTGTCCACGTACCATCGCCGTTGTCGGTTAACGTAGCGTGCTCCGCGTTATCCCCCACCAGCTCTAGGTTTTGAATATCAAGGACGTCACTATCGATATCACTCGCTTGTGCGAGAAGCTGCTCTTCTGTGATTACCACAGAGGCAAACTGCGTAGAACCTTCGGTATCGATGGTCACATTTGGCAGATCAGCCGTCAGTTCGATTTCACTGTCACCTTCACGGATATTCAGTTCTACCGTTTCAGTGATTTCCGTGCCATCCACACCAATAGATGTGAACACCGCTTCATCATGACAAGTTTGCGAAACCGTCATGTTTTGAACCACGTATGTACCGTTACCTTGAATCGTACCTAACTCAAAGTAAGACACCGGCTCGTTCACCGTTAGGGTGTAATCCGTCTCATAGCTACCACGATCTTCTTTGTGGTAAGTCATCGAGTCGATCAAGTCACCATCAGAGTTGAATGCGCGAATTTCGACTTCGGTAAAGTGGCGAGACTCTTCCATAAACCAGCCGCCTAGACCATCTAGGTGGAAGCTGATTTCGTTGATGTCTTGACCTTCAACAGTCACAGTCAGTTTTTCATCACCGCTCAAGCCTTGGCGGTCAGTATCACCAATACCGTGACCGATGTGTGTTTTACCATTCCACGCACCGAGTGGGTCATCATTACTTTGAACGGTAACTTTCAAATCACCATCAACAAACTCACGTGTGTAAGGGTCAACAGCAGTACCCCAATCATCAAGGCTGGCGTTGTCGTCAAAGGTACCAATTTGACTCGTATGCGTACCGTTTGCCAATGCATCATCATTTGGAATGAAGCGCACTTCCGTGTCTGCAGGAACCTCCTGCCCGACTTCTAGCTGTACCCATTCGTCATTTAGATTTGCTTCAATGATGCCGTTTTCAGGGGCTTGGTCGAGACGTAACGCAGGCTCTTCACGCAGAGAAACACCCACTGTTTGGTCTTCTTCTGCTTGAATAAAGATCTCGTCACCCGCTTCTGGCGCATCGTTGACAGGATTAACGGTCAGATCCAACGTGGTCAGAACATCATTTTCGCCATCGCTGATGTTGTAAGTGAAGTCCAACTCACCATTGAAGTTTTCCGTATGTGTAATGGTGAATGAACCATCGTCGTTGGCTACGATCGTCGCATCTGGGTCATTGGTTTGTAAGTTGCTAGCAACAAGGTCATCACCTTCAATGTCTGTCGCATTCGCAAGCAACTGTTCTTGCGTGATGGTGATGGCATTATCTTCATCCACCTCAGCTTGAATGCCTGACGTTTCTGGTGCGTCGTTCACCGCGATAACATCGATGCCTGCGGTTGTTGTATCCGTTGCACCATCTTGGTCGATGACCGTAACGTCGAGCGAAATGTTACCGTCAAAGTTCTCATTTGGCGTGAAGGTATATGTGCCGTCGCCATTGTCTTGGAATACGCCATCGGTGCCTGAATAAGTCACGCTATCGATAGACACTGCGCCTTCCACATCCGAAGAGTTAGCCAGAAGCTGCTCGTCGGAAATGGTAATCGCGTTGTCTTCATCAACCGTGTAAGACGTAGAACCCGCAACCGGAGGATCGTTCACTGGAGTGACGCTGACGTCCACATTTGCTGGTACGGTTTCAGTACCGTCAGAAACACCAAAACTAAAGCTGACGTCTCCGTTGAAGTTTTCATTTGGTGCAAAGGTGTAAGTACCATCACCGTGGTCAGTCAGCACACCATCGCTGCCTGTGTAGCTAATGCCATCAACCGTTAAGTTATCGCCATCGATATCGGTCGCGCCAGCAAGCAAGTCTGCATCGGTAAACTGAAGCGTGCCATCTTCTTCAACACTGAACTGCTGGTCTTGAGGAACAGGAAGATCGTTAACTGGATTAACCGTTAGATCCGCCGTTGCTTTGATAGTGTCTGTGCCATCTGTAATGTTGAATTGGATATCAATGTCACCATTAAAGTCCGCATCTGGCGTAATCGTGAAGCTGCCATCGTCGTTCGCTGTGACGGTTGCGTTTCCATCTACAGTCAAATCGCTAGCAGTCAGACCATCTCCCTCAATATCAGACGCTTGAGAAAGAAGCTGTTCTTGGCTGAGTGTAATCGCACCGTCTTCATCAACACTGTAAGCCAAATCACCCGATACTGGCGCATCATTGATTGGCAATACATTCACATTAATGACGGTATCAACTTCTGCTCCATCTTCATCTCGAATGGTCACATCAAGTTGAACTTGCCCGTTAAAGTTCTCGTTTGGCGCGAAGCTGCACGTGCCATCATCGTTAACGGTGAAAATGCCATCCGGACCATCGTAACTAATGCCAACAAGCTCTACATCGCCTTCCACATCAGAGGCATTCAGCAGCACTTGCGATTCACTGAAGGTCAGAACTGAATCTTCATCAATGGTGTAAGAAGTTGGTCCTGCGACTGGTGGATCGTTCACTTCCAGCACCGTAATGCCAGCAGTGGTGGCATCCGTTGCGCCTTCTTCATCAGCGACGACAACATCAAGCGTCACTTCACCATTAAAGTTTTCATTTGGAGAGAAGGTGTACGTGCCGTCACCATTGATTTGCAACACACCATCGCTACCAGAGTAGCTCACGCTATCAATCGAGACATCCCCTTCTAAATCCGAAGAATTTGCCAACAGCTGCGCGTCAGAAATGGTAATAGAGTTATCTTCGTGAACCGTGTAAGACGTTGAACCAGCCACCGGAGGATCATTCACCGGCGTAACGCTCACATCCACATTCGCTGAAACTGTATCTGTGCCATCAGATACGTCGAAGCTGAAGTTTACATCACCGTTGAAGTTCTCATTTGGCGCAAAGCTATACGTGCCATCGCCATTGTCAGTTAGAACGCCGTCGGTTCCTTCGTAGCTGATTCCCGTTACAGAAAGGTCATCGCCTTCAATGTCGGTCGCACCTGCAAGCAGATCCGCATCGGTAAATTGTAGCGTGCCGTCCTCTTCCACACTGAATTGTTGGTCTTGAGGAACAGGCAGATCGTTGATTGGATTAACGGTTAGGTCAGCGGTTGCTTGAACGGTATTCGTGCCATCTGAAATATCAAAGCTAATGTCGATATCACCGTTGAAATCTGCGTCCGGCGTGATGGTGAAGCTACCATCGTCATTTTGAGTCACCGTCGCGTTGCCATCTACCGAAAGGTTAGAAGCCGTCAGTGCATCGCCTTCCACGTCAGAAGCTTGCGACAACAACTGTTCTTGGCTCAAACGAATCGAGCCATCTTCATCCACTGAGTAAGCAAGATTGCCAGATACTGGCGCATCATCAACTGGCGTAACGTTAACATCAATGTTGGCAGAAACCGTATCTGTGCCATCGGACACATCAAAGCTAAAGTTCACATCGCCATTGAAGTTTTCATTTGGCGCAAAAGTGTAGGTCCCATTACCGTTGTCGGTCAGGATGCCGTCACCACCGTCGTAGCTTACGCCCTCAACCGTTAGGTTATCGCCTTCAATATCCGTTGCACCACTGAGCAGGTCTGCGTCCGTAAAGATCAGCGTGCCATCTTCTTCCACGCTGAACTGTTGGTCTTGAGGAACAGGCAGATCGTTGATTGGATTAACGGTTAGGTCAGCGGTTGCTTGAACGGTATTCGTGCCATCTGAGATATCAAAGCTGATGTCGATATCACCATTAAAATCTGCGTCCGGCGTGATGGTGAAGCTACCATCGTCATTTTGAGTTACCGTCGCGTTGCCATCTACCGAAAGATTAGATGCCGTCAGTGCATCGCCTTCCACATCGGAAGCTTGCGACAACAACTGCTCTTGGCTCAAACGAATCGAGCCATCTTCATCCACCGAGTATGCAAGATTGCCAGATACTGGTGCGTCGTCGACTGGCGTAACGCTTACATCAATGTTGGCAGAAACCGTATCCGTGCCGTCGGACACATCAAAGCTAAAGTTCACATCGCCATTGAAGTTTTCATTTGGCGCAAAAGTGTAAGTCCCATTACCGTTGTCGGTCAGGATGCCGTCGCCACCGTCGTAGCTTACGCCCTCAACTGTTAGGTTATCGCCTTCAATATCCGTTGCACCAGCAAGCAGGTCAGCATCGGTGAAGATCAGCGTGCCGTCTTCTTCCACCTCAAAGGTTTTATCTTCCGGCACTGGTGCGTCATTGATTGGACGAACAGTTAAATCAATCGAACTAGAAATGGTTTCTTGACCATCACTGATATCAAACGTTAAGTCGAGTTCACCATTAAAATCAGCTTCAGGTGTGACGGTATAAGTGCCATCACCATTATCCACAACGGATGCATTAGCACCCACTTGCACGTTAAATGCGGCAAGATCATCGCCATCAACATCACTCGCGTACCCGAGAAGTTGTTCTTGAGTGAAGGTAATAGTGCCATCTTCATCCATGATGTATGCCAGATCTTGCCCTACTTCTGGCGCGTCATTTTCACCTTCGACTTTAATTTGGAACGTCTCGCTCGTAGTTTCGGAGTCGAAATCGTCTTCTACTTGCGTCGTGGTTTCTTCGCTAGTGTCTTGTACATCCACCGCGAAGCTCTCTTCAGTGGTTTCTGAATCTAGCTCGTCACCACCTTGAGAACCTTCAGAGTCTGAAGAAGCACTTGGCGCAGATGAAGTTTGTACCGCTTGTCCTTGCGCTTCATTGCCTTCTGCGTCCAAACCACCTTCAGAGCCAGAGGCATCACCACCACCGACCGCTTGGGCACCCGCCCCAGAATCCGAACCACCGCTGCCCAGAGCCTCGTCACCTGATTCTCCGCTAGAAGCTACACTATCAACAATATTGGATTGTGCAGCGTCAGAGTCGCTGCTACTCTCAGTATCCTCTTCTTGAACTGCGCCACCCGAGCTCACTGCTTCTTCTTCCGTACCCGCGCCACTAGGATTTTCTTCCATCGCACGATTGGCTTCATCAACAGCATCTGCACTTTCAGCACCGGTCGCTACAGTCGAAGAGACGGTCGACTGCTGTTTTTCTTCTTTTGTCCCCGTATCCTTCGTTTCTGTTTGCTCTACCGCATCGTTAAGCTTTTCATTGTCTTTTTCTTGATTAGTGTCGCCTGCCATTACAGCCTCCGTTGCTTTTAGCTAACTGATCGTACTTAGAGGCAGTAAAGGACACCATTTTTAGAAACCAACTTTTTTATACAACTTTTTTCATACCTTTCGAGTTCTATAAAAACAAAAAAATTTGAAAACCCAGTATAAAGATCCTTACTTGTTGTCATTAAAGCAATTAGTGCGGTGGGATAATGATAAATATGACAAATCTGTTGCGCTCAGTCGACAACAGCCATAAAGGGCTGCAATTGCTATTAGGCGATTTTTACCAAGATTTCAGTGACGCAGGGATTGATATTGAGATGCTGCATAAACAAAACCGTTTTGAAGCACTCAGATGTTATTCAAAAAGACTAAAGACCATTCTCGTCTTGTTATGTGATGACGACTTACCACCAAAATTGGCAAAGCTTGAACACTTAAACAAACACCATTTCCCTGCTCCTAATGAATTGATTGAGGACGTTAAAACCGAGCTTAACAACGTAAACAAACAAATTAGCCAGCTGTTAAAAATCGAAAATTCAATCGATAGCCGCACAGGTAGTGAATCGTAGGGGTGGCTCATGAGTAATAAGCAAATAGAACATCACCTCAAAAAGGCGCTCGTTTCGAACAACGAAGCTTCGAAGGTAACAGCAGACGATACAATCGTGCTAGCCAGTGCAATGACCAGCGTACACAAAACCTTGCTGGTTATCTTTTTGCTTTCCATGGTGGCTATCGCCGTGGCATCTCAGGCTCGTATCGACATTGTGGTGTCGGTGCGCGGTGAGCTATTGCTCGAATCTGACATCGAAAAAGTGCAACACCTTGAAGGCGGTATTCTAGAAGAAATGCTAGTGCGCAAAGGCGAAGTGGTTTATGAAGGTCAGCCTATTGCACGCCTTCGCTCTCTGGATAGAAACACTCAACTTGATACGGTAAACACAGAGATCATTCAGCTTGAGCTAGACAAGATTCGTTACGAAAGCCTGCGCGATATGGTGGAACCCGATTTTTCTGCCTACATCGAAAAGTACCCAGAATTAGTGCAAGTCAACATGAATACCTGGCAGCAAGAGTTTTCTAAAAACCGTTCCAATGAAGAGTTGATCACTCACGATATCCAACATAAGAATTCGCTTATTGATTCAATGCTCAAGCGCCGTAAAAGCTCCGAGAACCAGCTCTCCTTGATACGCAAGCAGCTCAATATTAAGAACACCTTGTACAAAGAGGAAATGGCGTCTTACGTCGATGTTCTGAATATGCAGGTTCAAGAGTCAAACATGGTGCGTGAGATAGAAAACCTTGATGAGTCGGTCATGAATGAGCGCTTCCAACTCGACAAACTAGAGAAGCAGTACCGAGACTTGGTGGAGAATCGTAATGCCGAGTATCAAGCACAAATCATTCAAGCAAACAAGGACTTAAAGTTGAAACGTATATTACGTCCTCAACACTCAGATAAAGTGGATCGCCTCGTGGTTTACGCCCCTATTGACGGTGTAGTAGATAAAGTGCACTTCAACTTCCGCTCCGCTGTGATACCGCCAGGTGAAAGCATCGCGGACATTGCACCGATCAATAACGCCCTTCATGGAGAGGCGAAGATCCCGCGTAAAGACATGGGTTTTGTAGAAATCGGACAAGCGGTCAAAGTGAAGATGGATACCTACAACTTTGCCAAATACGGATTTTTGGAAGGTCGAATTGCATCGATCAGCCGTTCTTCTTATGAAGAAGAAGACGCTGAATTCTACCTCGCGGAAATCCAAATCAGTCAAAACTATCTAGAGCGCGGAGGCACACAATACAAGCTGTCCCCTTATATGGAGTTTACCGCAGACGTGAAAACAGGTTCACGCCGGGTTATCGAATACGCAGCGAAGCCGGTTATGTCGGCTATCGAAGACGCATTCGATGAGAGGTGATGGATGAGTAGCAAACCTTCTTACAATATTTCCGTTCCTGTTATGCGCCTAAGCATTGCTTTCAGCTTGATGCTGGCTGCCCTCGCCTTTTATTTGTATATCTCTTGGGACAAAGTGGATTCAGTCGAGAAAGTGCAAAACGCGCCTCTGTTGGTTCAAGCTCAACAGCTCAACCAAACTATCGAGTTTGATATTCAAACGCTTCAACGCTGTTTAAGCGCACGTTATTGCAGTGCAACAGAGCTTGATTTTGATGTTCTGAAAGACGAAATTGACCAATTTAAGTCGCTCGCGTCACTCAACAAAACCGAGTTTAGCTTGGTGGGCGCGACCGAATACACGCAGCTTGAACTGGCAATCAATCGGTTCTCAGACAGCCAAAAAACACGCGACGATGTGTTGGCACTGTACCTCTCGCTCACCAATAACTACCTACAAATGGACGACAACTACCGGACCATATTTAACAACCATGCGAGCGACCTAATGATGGAGAAAAACGAGTTCTTCATTTGGTTGTTTGTGGTCGTTGTCGTACTGGTTGGTATCGCAGTGCTATCGAACTTGGTGGCAATCCTTAAGCTGAAAAAATCCAGCTCGAATGAGCGTGACATTGACCAAGAATTCGATGAGCTTTATCAAGAGCTCAAACAACTGGATTTACAAAGGTTGGAAGAGTTGCTGAATGAAGTGAGCATCAATCCGAAGCAGCGTCAGATCTACTCTCACCTAAAACTGATTTTCAGCAAACTCGAAGAACAAAAACGCAATAACGATCTCTACAAGCAGCTCTATGCTCTGATTGGTTACGAGATTCGTGGCATCACCAACACCATTAACGGCGGCGTGCAATATCTCGTTCAAGAGACCGATGAGAGCGGCGTGTTGATGGCGCAAGATATAACCTCGGCTGCCAATACCCTGTCTGAATTGGCAGAGAACTACAACCGACTCATTTCACAAGGGACCGAGAGCAAATCTAAAGAGTTTTCACTGCTGAATGTGCTGTCTGAATTGATGATTCACATCAGTTCCAAAGTGCAGCGAAATGAAGGTGAGCTAGACTGCTTTATCTCAGATAACTTACCAAACCGTGTTGAAGGACAATCCACCAGCTTATTCTGGGTGTTGTTCCTACAGTTATCGAATGCCATCCAACTCAAAGCCGATAAGAAACTGTTTGTCACCATTGAGTCAGGCGCGGCGTCAGACATTGAAAACACCCGCTTGACCATCAATCTAAACTTCTTAACCACACTGGATGTGCCGTTTGCCAAGCTCAATACCCTACACTGGAGCGACCATAAGCAGCACACTGCAACCAAAGACGATTTGGCGAAAAGCGTACTGAAAGATTATGGCTATTACGAGAGCCATTGGTATCAATCGGGCAATCAGGAACGTTTTCAAATTCAGCTCGATTTGAAAGCCAAAAGCTTCCACACCGAGAAAACTCGCTTCGACAATAAGCGTTTGTTGCTGTGTGCCAACTCTCAGCTGCGCATTGATGTAATGAACAAAATGTTAGTCAACTTGGGCTTGGAGATCACGCCAATTCGAACGCCGAACGAACTCTTCTCTGCTGCAAAAACCTTTGGCGAATACGATGCCATCATGCTGACCGACACGTTCGAGCCAAACAAGCTGCCCTCACTGAGCAAAACGGTGAAATCGCAACTGCGCAATCACCCGAACACCAAGTTGTTGCTTTCAGTCACTAGCACTCAGCAAGCACAAGAGAGCCATACCTTTGTCGACAAGATTCTGAACTCCCCTGCGATTCCGTATGAGTTCATCCCTAACCTATTAGCAATCATGGAAGCGGAAGCCTCTGAAGAACAGATGGAGAACAGCTCATTCCTGATTGTGGAGGATGACCGTGTTCAACAGATTCTACTCAAACGTATTTTGAGCAAGCAAGAATACGAAGCCGACACCGTTGGCGATGGCGCAGACGCCGTTCAGCATTTCATGAATCAGCGCTCAGACATCATTTTTATGGACTGCATCATGCCGGGCATGGGCGGCATTGAAGCGACCAAACGCATTCGACAATACGAACAAGAGAGCGGACAGAACCCTTGCACCATTATAGGTGCGACAGCATTGACCAGCAGTAATGAACACCAAGCTTGTATCGAAGCTGGAATGGATTACGTGATCAGCAAACCTTATAAAAACGACGAAATCATCAAGGTGATCAACAAGTATGTGGCGGTACAGAAACTTAACTAGCTGTATATTGGCAGCGCTTACATTGAGCAACGCTCCTTCGGCAATGGCGACCACCTTGCTTGAGGCGGTCAAACTCGGCTTGGAAAACAATTTATCTCTGCGCGCTAGTGACAAAGGCGTGGAAGAAAACGAATACAACATCGACATTAGCCGTTCTAAGTTTCTACCCTCTTTAAACGGTGCTGCTGATACCACATGGAATGAAAACGAAACCATATTAACGGGAACACCGGATACACGTTCTAGCTACAACTCGAACAGCTACAGCGTGTCTTTATCCCAATCGGTGTTTAACCTTGGTGACATCTTTAAATACGGCACCGCGAAGCTTGATTTCAACATTGAAGAAATCAAACACGAGAACAAAATCCAGAGCACCATTTCTGAAATCGCGACGCAATATTTCGAATACCTCAAAAACAACGCGCAAATCAAAGCCACCCAAGTAGAACTTAAATCGTCTGAAACACGTGAGCGCCAAATGCGTCGCAACGTGGAACTTGGCAACACTGCGGCGAGCGAGTTGTATGAGGTAATTGCCCAGAAAGAAGGCATTGCCAATCGCTTAAGAACCTTAGAGAAAGACCGGCGCGTAATTTTGAACGGTTTAGAGATTCAAGTTCAATACCCAGTCACCCCATCACAAGACATCTACGAAAGTGTTCCCTTGGAGGAAATCAGCGAATCCGAACAACGTGAGATTCTTGAACAAGCTTTGAAGCTCAATAACGACTTATTGGTTGCGAAGAAAACCGTCGAGCGCAGCCGAAGAGGCTTGAAAGAAAGCGGTTCAAACTTTGTGCCGACCGTATCGCTCTCTGCCAGTTACCGTTACGACGATGCGAACAACTATGACCGAACCGACCCAACCGCAACAGGGGACAGTAACTCGACGAGCGTCGGGTTGAACTTGAATGTGCCAATTTTCTCCGGCGGTTCGGATTACTACGGTTATCAAAAATCGTCGACTGCCATCGAGCGAACCGAGCTGCTGTACCAAGATTCATTGTTCGCGACGCGCAATAGCGTTAACACCTCAGTACTCAACATTAACGACTTCTCCCGAGCTATTAGCAGTTACGAGAACATCATCCGTGCCAACTACGCTTCCTACAAAGGCATTCAACGCGCCTATCAGCTTGGTACGCGAACCATTACCGACTTACTGGCAGCGGAAAGTAAACTGTTTAGCGCGCTACGTGATTACGAGAGCGCGCGTTATGACTACATCATTGAATCGATCAATCTTGAGCAAATCAAAGGCATGCTGTCGGTGCAATCCATCGAAAGCATCATGCAGTTGATGGGCGATATCGAAGGCAGAAGCAATCAAGACTTAGTTCCAAAACACCTTCTCTCCAAACCATCGATTAAGAAAGGAGGTCGCAATGCAAACTGAGCACTTTTCCCAGAAGATTAACTTTGCTGACAAGTGTTATCTGACTTTCTCAACGGTCATCTCCACGCTGTTTGGTTTAGTGCTGCCCTTTTCGATACTGATTATTTTTGACCGAGTTTTACCTAACCAAGCCAAAGACACGCTGTTTCTTCTGTTTGCCATTATCTTAATAACCATCCTCCTCGACTATCACTTAAAAAATCAGGAAGAGAAGATTTCGTCGGTGATCATGAAGCAGTTCGAAACCAACTTAACCAACAAGGTGTTTCAATCCATCTGTTTGGCTGAGATTTCGAAGTTTCGTCGTCTAGAACCCGGTGAATATCTAGAGCGTATTGCCACCATTCCAGAGATTAAATCCTTCTTTGGCGGAGAATCTGTACGGGCATTGATCAACCTTGCCGTCAGTATACTGACCATTCTGATTATCGGTGTGATCAACATTTGGGCGGGAGTGACCATCTTGCTCGCCTCCATCATTTTGGCGGTGTTCGCACTCAGTCTTTCAAAGCAGAAAATCAACAGCTTAGAAAACAAATCCGACATCGAAGGCTTAACTACTTCTAAAATCATCGAGATCATCTCTAGCCCACTCGATATCAAAGCGCGCAATATGGAATATCGCGTTGAGAGCTTGATGACACAAATGGTGGAAGAACGTGAAGTCGAGAACATCAAATACGAGCAAATTGAATCAAACTTCAACCTTATCTTGTCGCTCATACAACAGCTCTCCATCGCTTGTGTGGTGGTGGTTTTGGCAACGGCAGTTATCAACATGCAATCGAGCCAAGGCATCATGGCTGCCATCATCATGCTTACCAACCGCTACTTCGCGCCATACCAGCAAGTAATGCGCACGGTGAGCCGCTGGGAGTTGAACAAGCTTCATATTCAACGTATCGCCGAGCTGCTTGAGCTTGCTGCATCTATAGAACAACAAAACGACACGACGGAAGTCGAGCGCATCTCGGTGAAGTATTCGGAAAAACAACGCATCGAGTTTGAACGCGGTCAGGCTTACTTGCTGACGGGGAAAAGCGGCGCGGGCAAAACCCACCTCGCCAATTGCATTACGCGGCAAAACACCGACAGCAAGCTCGATATCCAAATCAACGAGACACCGCTCGATGACGTCAACTACAACGTCTGGCGTAATAGCGTGCTCATGGTCGACAAAACCAGTTCGTTCGTCGAAGGCACCATCATCGACAACTTGACTTGTTTCCGCCCAAGCTTAAATAACACGGCATTTGCGCTTTGCGAAACCATGAACATCAAGGCACAAATCGATGCCCTTCCCGCTGGTTTTTACACCGAGCTTAAAGGACATTTACGCAACCCATTCTCGCGCCAAGTCGCTTATGCCTTGTTGTTAGTGCGTGCCTTACTCGCGAACAAACGTGTGTTGATCTTCGACGACATCGACTGTGTTTATGATGACGACTTTGCTCGATTGGTTTTGACCAGCACCGCCTATCGCGCCAACGACAAAATCCTCATCATCGTCAGCAACAAGATGGACAAACTCAATCATCGCCTCAAACGCGTCAAACTTACCGGAGGTGACCAATGAGTATTTTGGTTGATTTTAATAATGTCCCTCAACGCTTGTTGGACTTTGAGGCTCGCAGTTATGACGAGCGATACAATCAGTCACCTTTGATTCATGGCTTAGCTTACACACTCATTGCGCTTGAATGGGAAGGCACACCTTCTATCCTCAGCGACGCTTTTATCCCTAAGCCAAAAGACAGCGACAGTTTTATCGCCACGATTGAACGCCTTGGTTACCGTTGTGACGTCACCAAACTAAAAACGTTGGAGCACATCGAGGGGCATCCTCACCCTTGTTTTATCGAGATAGAAAACCTCACTGCGATTTTCTTGGGCACCAAAGACGGCAAGCTGATCCTGTTTGATTACACCAATAACAACACCATTGAATACCCGCTCTGCAAAAAGCCATGCTTGTTGGTCTCGATCAGCGAATACTCGCGCTTGTTCCGAGAGCCACCACCTGAATCTCAAGACCGCACCAACTGGATTAAATACGCGTTTTATCGCTACAACAATGAACTCAAAAGCCTGATTATTCTCAGCTTCGTGGTCAGCATTCTCGGCGCACTCCAGCCTTTTTTTATTATGAGTGTGTACAACTTCGCCTTAACCTCTAGCTCGCAAGCCACGCTCTATTGGCTCACGTTATTTGCTGTGATTGTTGGGTTCTCGGAATACTTTTTCAAGAAAATGCGGGTCAACATCATCGCCACATCAGGGAAGGATTTGGCGGTGCATATTTCTCAAAACGTAATATCCAAACTGTTGTGGCTTCCTTATTCGATGACATCTACCGCTGGTGTCTCTTCTCAGTTAGCACGTTTGAAAGACATCGACACTTTCCGCCGTTTGGTAACCGCAGAGTCAACATTAAGCTACTTCGACATGCCGTTTGTTATCGTATTCATTATTGCCATTGCTCTTATGTCTGGTACCGCAGCGCTAGTCGTTATGGCGGGGTTGATTCTAATGTTGGTGTTCTGTGTTTATTCTCGTTACATCTACTCGCAAGCCACGTCCAAGAGCTCTCGCGCCAACGCCATGGTTTCTTACCAATGGAATGAGATTCTTCGTGGTATAAAAACCATCCAAGGCTTGCCATTGTTGCGTGTTATCCAGTCCCGCTTTAGCGCATCACATTTACAAAGCACAAACGATGCAGAACATGTTTCAGTGACTAATAGCAGGGTTCAGGCAGCAGGCGGGAGTTTGATTCAGGTTATTGGTACCGCAAGTATCGTCGCGGCCGTTATCGGCGTGATGGACGGCACCTCCGATACAGGTGCAATGCTTGCTACCGTAATTTTAGTCTGGAAGGCGTTGGGGCCTATTATGGGCATCTACAACTCTATTTCTAAGTTCCAATCCATTAAGGCGTCTTCTGCGCAAATCAACAACCTTATGGCGATGAATGACGATAAGCTAACGTTAGAGAAAAGCCCCCCTATTCGCCTCTTTCAAGGTAGTATCGTCGGCTCTGGTGTGAGCCATCGTTATAGTGGTGCGGCAACAGGCTTAACTAATCTTGGTTTTAAAATTCCACCGGGCGCAAAAGTTGTGATTTGTGGACCAACAGGTTGCGGTAAAACGACGCTCATTTCTATTATCGCTGGGCTAGAGGAACGCTATCAAGGCTCAGTTTCGGTGGACGGTTATAACATCAAACAATTCAACAGTTACCGCTATCGAACCTCGATTAACTACATCCCGTTTAACCTGCATATTTTTGAAGGCTCCTTGGAGACTAACTTCATCTTGCATAATGGGTTAATCCCAACAGAAAAAATGCGTGAAATGGTGAGTTTCTTTGAGCTCGATACATGGTTGCCACAAGGCCTGGACACTCAATTGAGCGTTGATATCTGTAAAAGTTTACCAAATGGTATTCAACAAAGACTGCGGCTCGCATTAGGGCTAGGCAACTGCGAACAATCTTTGATTATCATTGACGAGCCATTTAATGGTGCAGAGCAAGAAAATTCCCACTACTTCAAGCGGTTATTTAGCGACAAACTACTCAATAAGACCGTTATTTTCTCAACGAATGATCCGGGCATGATCTCTACATCCAATATGAGCTTAGTCTTGGAGCCAGATGGCAACCTGAAGTATTTCGGGTTAACCGATAAGTACTTAAAAAGTCTAAGTTAAGTTCGGAATGTGGTGTGGTTCATCATTCATACTTGAGCACGGTCATTGACAAAAATGTAAACGATGAGACTATTTACTCTGTAAGCGCGTACACTAAGGAATCCGATGTATACATTTGTTGCAGACAAATTGGATGTGGTTTATTTATCAACGATACCAGAAAACTACCAGTTACAAGACTTCGACGTGCCTGAAGAAGAACTCGAAATTCGTGAAATTGTAGAGGTATGGTATGAGTGTGCGTTTCTTCCTGACTTTAACCTTCAACACATCGACATCGAAAACAAAACTGCTTTGGTCGAGACACAAGCGCAAGTCGTAAACAACTACACAAGTACGCTCGCTTTTTTACTCAAAAGTCGTACTTATCGCGCAGCACTTAACCGATTATTGAGTGTATGGAGATTGGAGGCAGCAGCTAAAGCACAGCTTGAGCTGCTGTTACTTACGGAAGAACAGAGTAGCAAGCCAGTAAATTAATCAGCTAGGATAAGGGGCTAAAAATCTCAAACCCAACCATCGAATCGGAGACGTTTCTGCACGCGTTCAACCGCCTCTATCTGCATCTGACGAACACGCTCGTTAGATACGTTTAATAACAGGCCTATTTCCGACAAGGTTTTCACTCTCTGGTCAAATAATCCGAATCGATGGATCAAGACTTTCTGCAACTTAGTTGGCAAAGTTTTAATAATATTTTCAATGGCTTGAGTAAAGCACTGGTTTTCACAGTCTTGTTGTGGATCTGGCGTGTACTCACTTTCACACAGTTCAAGAACAAATGGAACACGATGTAGGTCCGCAGTGGTCGATACATCAATAAAACCACTTAGAGCAACAAGTTCATCTATACGTTCTGCTTTCACCCCTGAGCAGCGTGAGAGTTCAGAAATAGACAACTCCTTGCTCTCACTTTTTGACGCATCTAGCTTTTTTAAAGCCAGGCTATTTATCTCTTTGCACACATGAGCAGGTAAACGTACCGTGCGGCCATTGTTCATTAATGCCGCTTCTATATTCTCGCGAATCCACCATACCGCATAAGTAGAAAAACGGTAGCCTGGCTCAGGATCGAACTTATCGACCGCTTTTATCAAACCAATGTTACCTTCTTCTATTAAATCGAGCAGAGTAAAGTTATTACCTGGCCGTTTGAGGTAACCTTTTGCGATTTTCACAACAAGTCGAAGATTAGACTCAATCAACATTTCGCGCGCTTCTTCATCACCAGCTCGATTAAGTTTGGCGTAATGCAACTCCTCTTCACGAGACAACAAATCAATCCCCACAATATCTTTGAGATAGTGAGCATAAGGGTCTTTCCCAACTGACAACGATTCTTTCATTGACAGTTCATCCGTGACAGCTCGGAACCTAGCAAAGCATTCGTTGTTCATTCCCCGTCCTTCTCAAGCCAACTTATTTCTTATCTTCTTTAATTGTTTTTGTACAACACTGTATGCATCATGCTTTATATGCATTACTTTACACTGAGTGTAGACAGGGGTTCTGATCTTTACCAAGAAATCACTTATCACTTTAAAACAATTACTGCTTCTATGATAAAAACGTGAGCAGGCGGGGGTTTATATATATGAAAGTGATAGTATTTGTACGCAAATTGGCCTCAAAGAAAACAACGCAACGTGGTCGTCAACGCTTACCACGTTACTCTGACTAAACCTTTGAGGCTTGAGGATGCTTTGAAGTATCAGTTGAATTAGCGAGACCTAATTCACTTGACGAAGCGCAGGTTGAAGCTGACAGTCTGTTATGACTTGGAAAACTGCACGATTCTTTCCTTCAGACTTACCTTGATACATCAACTCGTCAGCATCTTGCAAGCTCACGATGTGGGTAAACTCAGGATAGTAAGCACAGCCCAAACTGATACTCAAATGAATTGCTTGTCCGCCCAGTATAACAGGCTGATCGTAAACGGCTTTACAAAGCATATTCGCAAAATTGAGTGCTTCTCGCTCTGACAGAGACGACGTAACGAGTGCGAACTCTTCTCCTCCAATTCTCGCCAATGTCATTCGGTCATCAGTCATCGACTTAGCGGCTTCTGCGATGGCAACTATTGCTCGGTCTCCAGCAAGGTGGCCATATCGATCATTGATTGATTTAAAATCATCAATATCAAACACCATCACCGTTAAGTTTCGCTTCAAATGATTCAGTAGCGCCAATTGCTCAATCAGGTGTCTACGGTTGTATAGCTTTGTGAGAGAATCCGTCAACGTCATCTCTAGCAATTGCTGATTGGCAATCGTTAATTGCCTTGTCCGAAGAGCAACCATACGTTTGAGGGCAAAAATATGATAAAGCGTTGCAACCGCCATAATGAAAATAGCAATAGGGAAAAGATAAAGTGGATAAACCGTTTTCACCACACTCCAACGGGTGAGGATCCGCTCACGGTCCGTATCGATGACTTTTTCAAACGCTCTTGATACCTCTAAAATGGAAGTTGCACTGTGCATTCCTGCTGCAATCCGAAGATCTTTACTATATAAGCTAATTGTCGGGACAAACATACCCGCTCCCGGCGTGGTTGCCATATAAAAGTTAGCAACTTGCAGGTCTGCAACAAAGTACAGCACCTTTTTATCGACGGCGGCTTGTATCATCGAATCATTGTTAATGTATTCTGCGATAGGTGCATTCGGATAATTCGTCTGAACAAACTCAGACTCGTAACTTCCTTTAACAACGCCAATTGGCAGCGTCATTTCGCCAGTTAAAACACTCCTGATATCAACCGAAAGTACATCTTTATTTACGTACAATTTGGTTTGGATAGGCATTATGACGGCGCCAAAGTCCATATACTTCGCTCTTTCGGGCGAGTAGACAAGTCCTCCGTGAAAGTCAGCCTTACCCTCTTTTACGGCTTGCAAAGAAGCATCCCAATCCAAAAGGAGAAACTGAACGTCAATTTGGTTGTTCGCCGCGTACTCTTTCCAAAAGTCGATTAAAATACCTTTAGGTTCACCATCTGGGCTAAGGTAAGAGAACGGCTTCCACGCTTTGGAGTTAGCAACAATTAAAGAATGAGACTCTGATTTGTGCGCATGCGCCATCGGACAAATGGACAGCCACAGTAGTAATAAAGAAGCACACGCTTTTTTACATTTGCAACCATAAGTACCATAACTCGTCGATGACATACCTACTTCTCACCAGTCTTTTTAAACCATAATCTCGGCTGTTTGATTAGACTAAAGATATAGTAGAGTTGCATAAGACAGGAAGTGACGCTTATTGATATGAATCTAACTTAGTAAGTTTTAGTACTTAATTGGTACTTTCAACGCCTGGTTCGCTGAAGCAGTTGAAGCAGTTGAAGCAGTTGAAGCAGTTGAAGCAGTTGAAGCAGTTGAAGCAGTTGAAGCAGTACATGATAAATTAGGAATAACTTATCTGGTACTAAAAAATTGAATATCATCAGTTTTGCAAACACCTAGTACCAATAAAAAAGCCCTATTCAAAATCCACCTTGGGGAGAACTTTGAATAGGGCTCTTTGCCTCTATGCTTCATTTTACGGCTGAAGCTACCTTTACCTTTTTTCGCTTTAACGACTCGTGTTTGGAACAGCTGACTGGTAACAACCGCTTTTAACGCGTTGTCTTTGATTTCACCTCTGCCGAAGTCGGTCTCATGTTGTGAGCCACTCGGTTGAGGACTGATTTTACGCTTTGCCATAAATCCTCCTTAATGGTCGAACCAGATTGGACAATAATTATATAAATAAGTCAAATTTATAGATTTAGTTGAATTTTATGCTAAAAAACTTCACATCACCGTCATTTATTTGAAATTTAATCAAAAACATGCTGGTTAAATAGTGACTAAATACAAATATTTGTCCATAAAGCACTAATATATGTTGACTCTTCGTGGAATTAACCTAGACTCAAACACGGCTAGAAAGAAAGTTCTTTGTTTTCACATTTCGTTGGATTACTTGTAACCCGTCGTCCTGTGGTACGCAATAGCAATTTATTTTTCCACGCTATAAGCGCCGTTGAGGCGAAAGATTACATTATTTAGATATTTAGGAAATAGACATGTCTAACACAGCTACTGGCACAGTTAAGTGGTTCAACGAAACTAAAGGCTTCGGTTTCATTCAACAAGAAAACGGTCCTGACGTATTTGCTCACTTCTCTGCAATCACTGGTGACGGCTTCCGTACTCTAGTTGAAGGCCAGAAAGTAGAATTTGTTATCTCTCAAGGCCAAAAAGGCCCTCAAGCAGAGCAAATCAAAGTACTTTAATTCTTAAAGAATTTGATACGATAGCCAGCTTTTAAAGCTGGCTATTTTTTTGCCTAAAACTTATTTTGCCAACAAAACGATATAAATCTATGGCTCTTAAACCAACCATTTACAAATTTCGTATCGCCATTTCCGATATGAATAATGACTATTACGATTCTAAAAATCTAACTATCGCCCTTCACCCTTCTGAAAAGCCGCAACGAATGTTGGCTCGCATTCTAGCTTACTGTTTAAATGCTCAAAGCAATCTAGAGTTTACAAAAGGACTCTCTACGATTGAAGAGCCTGATTTATGGCATGTTGGCGATGATCAAAGCATTACTCACTGGATTGAAATTGGCGAACCAGAACCAGACAGAATTAAGAAAGCTTCTCGCCTCGCAAAGCATGTAAAAGTTTACACTTATAACACCAAAGCGGCTGTCTGGTGGGACAAAATGTCAGGAAAGTTCTCAATGCTTCCCGTCAACGTAGAGAGCTTTGACTATGACGCTATCGACTTGATTTGTCAGCATCTTGACCGAGGTACTAACCTTTCTGTTATGATTACTGGCAGCTCAATTTTTGTTGATATCAATGATCAACATATCGAAGTAACGGTGAAGGAACTAAAAAACCATGACGTCTCTTAGTGAACTGAGTCAAGAGATGGGATTTGAAGAAATCCCCTTTGTTAAAGAACATAAAGCAGCAAAGCGACGTTGGTTAAAAGAACAGTCACAACTATTTACAAAAGTTTGTGAGAACAAACCCTCAACAGCACCTACTCTTCACCTGCTTGGCCTTTTGACCAAATCACATATTGAAGCAAGTGCTAACTACGAGCAAAATGCTCACTCTACCCAGCGTATGCAGCAAGTTCTGACTGACTCCTTGGGTAATGAGCACGCGGATAAGTTTACAAACCAATCTGCTGAAGACCTAATCTTAGTCACCCACCTTTGGTTATACACGCAAGGCTATTTAAATATGGATTTCAGCTTGGCGCACGATCATGCCGAGCAGACTCAAAATACATTGCAGCACGAACTTGTCATGAAACGCATGGACGTTGATGCATTCAGAACCGAACTCATGCAAAGTTTTTATCAAGGTAAAGAAGCCCGTCCGGCTTCAGCAAGTGGCTTTTGGGGTTGGTTTAAACGTCTATTTTCCGCATAAAATACATGGTTTTATCCATTTCAAACAACTGATAGACTTCACGTTCAGTGCAACAAGCATCATGATTGCATTCTTAAAGGACAATTACCCAATGAACATCAAGGGATCATTATGAAGTTTATCCGTTGGATTTTAGGCAAGGTTATCTTATTGCTGAACGCGGTGTTCTCACCTCGCGGTATTAAGCGCACCGCAGAAGAACAGCAACGTATTGATGAAAAAGCGAAACAATACGCACTTTACCAATTTGAAGCCTGCCCTTTTTGCGTAAAGGTCCGCCGTGCAATGAAGCGTCAATCGGTGAACATTGAGCTACGTGATGCAAAAAATAACCCGACTCATCGAGCTGAACTAGAGCAAGGTGGTGGGCGAGTTAAAGTCCCTTGTCTTCGTATCGAAAAAGATGGCGAGACACAGTGGTTATACGAGTCATCTGACATCGTCGCTTACGTTGAAAAAGAATTTGCCTAAGTTCCCCCTATGAACATTGGCGGATGTAAAAGAGGCACCTAACGGTGCCTCTTTTCTATTTTTTCTAGCTAAATGTTGCCGTGCGAGCTTTCCTTATTCAGTCTTCTTACTCAACTCCGAACTTAAACTCCACTAAGCAAATAACGGGTATGCGAGAACAACACAACGAAGATTACCGCCCAACGTCTGCGTTATTCATCCACGATCAATGTTAGCTCTACGCGCCGATTGCAAGCTTTACCACTTGCTGTCGCATTGCTGCACTTCGGTACATACTCTCCGAAGCCTCTAGAAAACACTCGTTGACGTGGAATACTCGTCGCCAATAGTTGTTTTTCTACTTCACGAGCTCGCTTTTCAGATAGCGTGTCGTTGAAACTTTCAGCTCCCGTACTATCCGCATGACCATCAATCACGACATCAACATCAGTTCTTCCAGCCAGATAGTGACCAATGTTTCGAATCCAATCTTGAGATTGAGCAGATAACCGTGCAGAGCCCGTTTGAAAATGCACATGCTCTTTCAAACGTATCATCAGGTGACCACCACTGAGCGTCTCGTGAGGAATGTTATGCCTGCTCAGGAACATTTCCAGAGAGGTCACGTTTTGCGACTTTTTTACTGACGCCCTCGCCGTTTGATATGAACGAGGGGAAGAAGCCACATTGGATGCGCTCGGGTATCCCCATTCTGGGTGTCTCAGCTCAGTGTTTGATTTAGGAGCTGTATCTAAAATGTTCCCACCTGGGACCATATCTTGATCGAGGCTACTGCACCCGGCCAGAATGCCACAAACAATTAAAAACCAATGCTTCATACCATTACCAACGTAGAAAAACTCTTGTTCATTGTGTCGACAAAACACGCCGAATCTTTAGCGCTTTTGTCCACCGATTGGTTTGTCTATGCAGCGTTCATGCCACTGGAGTCAATGCAAAATCATCTCTCAAATAAAAAGCAACACTAAAATACCCTACCCTTACAGCCCATACGTCAGGCAAAGTCTGTTACCAATGGTCTCACTTTATTGTTATTTAATGGTTTTAGTCACTATCGTTAACCGATAAACTAACGCAAATTTCTCATTTAGAGCACTACTATGTTAAAAACCATATCGAAAGGCTTTGCTGTTGTTGTTGCCGTAATGGCTTTGTCGGCATGCGATAGCGGCAAGAGTCAGCCTCAGCAAGGCAAACAATACGAAGTTTTGCCAGTATCCCTTGAAGAATATGATTTAGCTCCCCTGACTGAAGCATTCTCTTTAACTTGTGGCCACTGCCGCTCAATGGAAGAGTTTGTCCCTCAAATTGAATCATTGACCGATCAAAGCGTTGAAAAAATGCATGTAACGTTCAATGAAAGTGCACAAGTGAGCGCCATCATCTTCTATACTGCCGTAATGCAGCTTGAATCAACACCAGATAAAGCGTTTATGGCAGATCTTTTTACTGCTGTGCAAATGGGTGCCGATGCAACGGCTGAGGAACGCCAAATCGCTGTTGAGAAAGCCTTTGAGTCTCGCAACCTTATCAGCCCTTACCATTTAGATGAAGCACAGCAAAAAACGCTGTTTGAGTACATCACTAAGGCAGAAGCGATCACGACTCGCGGCCAAATTAACTCCGTTCCAGCCTTTATCGTAAACGGAAAATATCAAGTGATTACTGGTGGTCATGACAGCGTTGAAGCCATGGCAGAAACCATCAACTTTTTGCTAAAACAACCTAAATAGACAAGGAGATTACGTGTCTAAATTTTTGTTTCCTCTTATTATTTTTATTTTGGCGGGCTTTTTCATTTACCGTACTTGGACAAACCATAAAGTAGCAGATGAAAACTTTGCCAAAGGCCAAGCATTCTTACTAGAAAATGCGAAAAAAGAAGGCGTCATCACAACAGAAAGTGGCCTTCAATACATGGTTCTTGAAAAAGGCGAAGGTGAGGTTCACCCAACGGCAACAAGTAAAGTAAAAGTACACTACCACGGCACCTTGATTGATGGCACGGTATTCGATAGCTCTGTTAATCGTGGTGAGCCTATTTCATTTGGTCTTAACCAAGTCATTAAAGGCTGGCAAGAAGGTCTACAATACATGGTAGAAGGTGAGAAAATCCGCCTTTTCGTACCAAGCACGCTTGGCTATGGTAAGAGTGGCTCTGGCCCAATTCCACCAGCAAGTGTTTTGATCTTTGATGTTGAACTGCTAGAAATTCAATAAATCTAGAAAGCTTTGTCTTAAAGCCAAAGTATCAAAACCAAAAACGCCGCGAACCACGCGGCGTTTTCTGTTTTAAGAGAGGTTAAAAACCAATATAGTGATCCGAAAGCAATGCAATGAACAACGCCAAAAGATGATAGATAGAGAATTTAAACGTCTCCATCGCGGTATTTGGCTCTGGTGCATATTTTAGCTTCCATGCATGGTACATAAAGCCAGCATTGAGTAGTAGGGAGGCAAAAAGATACACCACGCCGACCATGCCAACCAAAACCGGTAGAACACAAACCAAAGTCAATAGCACCGTATACAACAGAATAGAAGTTTTGGTGTACTCAATGCCGTGTGTCACTGGCAGCATGGGAATATCTACCTTGCGGTAATCCTCGACACGATGAATAGCGAGAGCCCAAAAATGTGGTGGCGTCCAGATAAAAATGATCATCACGAGCAGCCAAGCATTCGCATGTAATTGCCCTGTTACAGCAGTCCAACCGAGAAGAGGCGGCATCGCACCGGCAATCCCTGCAATGACGATATTTTGGGGCGTAGCACGTTTGAGGTACATTGTGTATACCATCGCATAGCCGAGCAAACTCATCAAAGTCAACCATGCCGTCAGCGGGTTGACCATCGCATAGAGAAGTACAAACCCTAAGACACCTAAAACTGTAGCGAAGGCTATCACCGATGATGGCTTTGTCTCACCCGATGGCAATGGTCGTTTGTGTGTGCGTGCCATTCTCGCATCAATTCGGCGGTCAATTAGATGATTAAACGCTGCCGCAGACCCTGCCATCAGACCAATCCCCGTTAGGCCAACTACCGCATGAAACCAGGGGAAATCATCAACTGGGGCTAAGCTCATCCCTACTACTGCCGTCACCAACATTAACGCCACCACTTTAGGTTTCGTTAACTTCAAATAAACGGAACTTAGTCGCTTTCGCCCATTTAACGACAGCGCGATTTCTTTACTCATAGCGAACTCCTTTCGCGGTGTAATTCCAAGCCGTTTTACCCTGCCACAAGTAAAACTGGCTAACACAAACGAGACTCAACATAACAGCGGCACCAAGGTTGTGTGCCACCGCGACATAAATAGGAAGTTGAAATACTACGTTGCTTACACCCAGCATAATTTGGCACACCAGCGTGAATAACAACCACCCTCCGATTCTCTGTGAATGATGAGAATCTTGCCTCATAAGCCCAATACTATAAGCCAATACCACGGTGGCGGTAACAATAGCGCCTATACGATGAGTGACGTGTATAGTCATTCTTGCCGGATACTCCAAGACACCAAATTCATAATTCTCGAATCCAGTTTGCCAGAAAGAAAACGCTTCTTTCCATGAGAGATGGCTCATCCAGTCTCCCTCACAAATCGGCAGTGTGGTACACATCAGCGCAGCATAATTTGACGAAGTCCATCCTCCAAGGAGCACTTGCACCAAAACGACCAGAAAAACCAACAATGAAAAGCCTCTCAGAGAGCGAGAAGATGGAGAGAAATAGAGATTGTTTTGCGCTTTTAATTGGCAGTAAAAAATCGCCTGTAACGCCAATAAAACAAAACCACCGAGCAAGTGAAGCATCACGATGACGGGCATTAATTTAAGAGTAACTGTCCACATTCCCAAAAGTGCCTGCCCAATCACCAATACGCTTAGCAACATCGGAATGGTTGAATTTACACGCTCAGACCTTACTGATATCGCTGCCATCGCAAAAATGACTAAACCTAACGTTCCTGCAAAATAGCGATGAATCATCTCAAGCCATGCTTTCTCATGCTCTACTGCCCGCTCGGGGAAGTTCAGGTTAGCACGTATGACGTCTTCTTCTTGATGCGGCACAGAAAAGTGCCCATAACAACCAGGCCAATCCGGGCAACCTAACCCTGCATCTGAAAGGCGAGTATATGCCCCTAACATGATCACCACGAGAGTTAGCAGCAAACTGAATCTAACCAACTGAATTAATTTCATATGCACTTCCTCTAACCGACTCGTGACAGTTTTAAGAGCTTGCGTAAGTCCGCCAACATACCTTTATTCAATAGGACTAAGTCCTCATTTGGTTTCGGCGAGTAAGACATCACCAGTTGCCCAAGAGGATCAACGATCAACATTTGCCCAGGTTTCACTTTTGCGGTAACCAATTCATTCATTTGCATCGCTAACATCGATACTTCCATGGGATCTGAATGCTCAGTCTGCCAAACGACTGGCACTACTCGCTCTTGATACTTACCTAAAGCAACATGACTTTGCTGAAGCAGGTAAAGCTGCTGTTTACACTGTTCAGTGCATTCGTTAGGCAATACATAAGCGAGTTGCCAACCATGGTCTTTGAGAGGTGACTCTTGACCAAGCTGCTCTAACGTCGTGTATGGTTCGACTAACTCGCCTCTATTGGTCACTCCGCTTTGATACCACCCTTGTGTGAGAATGACTTTTGCAATGACAGCGGGAAGCGCGAACGTACAAACCAGCGCAATCAACATTAGTCGCCCTTTGGTTACTTTAGATGTCATGCTTCACCTCCATGTGACGCAACTTTTTTTGCCAACGAACAAAAACAATTAAAGTCAGTATTAAGAAAACACCTGCCATCGAAAACCATTGAATCGAATAGCCAAAATGTTTGGCACTATTGAGTGGTAATGGATTCCAAGGAAAGTCATAGGGCCAACGAGTTAAATTGTCTGGCTGCAAGACTGCGGGCATAAGTTCAATATTCAGTAGCTGATTCAATTGCGCGATGTTTAGGTTTTGCACGCGAATAACATCGCCAACTTCCGGCATTAACTCTGAGCTCAGTGGATTAGTAGATTTTCGGTACAGGCGTCCTGTGATGAAAATCGAATTATCGAGTTTGGTGACCGTTGGTAACATTGAGCGATCTGCTCTTCCCTCGACAAAACCAAGCTCCAATAACGCATAGGTACTAGGCTCATCGCTCGTCAATACAATCTGAAATGCTAAATATCCCACACTGCCTTGATTCGTTTGGTTGTCTAACAAAATTACGGGAAACGCCTGAGGAACAACATTAACTTCCACTTTTTTCCCGAGGATACTTTCCTCTCGCCAGTCGTTGTCTTCAAGAACGACGCTTAGTGCTTGGTACGCACTATCCGCACGCGCGAGAATGGCTTGTTCCAATGCTTGTTTTTCTTGCCCTCTCTCAAACTGCCAAAAACCCAGTTTGACCAAAAGAGAAAACACAACCACAGTTAAACCAACTGCAACCCAAAACCGTTTCGATAGCCATAATTGTCTTGATAACAACAATGATGAAACCGGAGGTGCCATGTCCACCGTATTTCTATTCAAACTGACGCTTGTCCTTTTGCTGCTTTTCATTATCTTCAACCTCGCAAAAGCGCTTATCGAAATGGTTCGTGAAGACCCAGATAATCCTGAAAAAAGAGACAAACCCATGAGTCATTACTTAGGCCGTCGAGTCATGTTCTCCGCTTTGGTGGTCGTCCTTTTGCTTATTGCGCTCAGCTCGGGTTGGCTAGCACCAAACCCTCGCCCTTATTAGTCGAACCAAGAGTTCACACTGAGCCTAAAGTACGTAAACAAACACAAACAGACATAACCAAACCACATCCACGAAATGCCAATACCAGCTGCCCGCTTGAAAGGCAAAATGGTTCTTTGGCGAAAAGTGATCTTTAGCGATTCTAAACAGCAGCACGATTAAGAAGATAGTCCCAAGACAAACGTGTAAACCGTGGAATCCCGTCAACATGAAGAACGTGTTACCGTAAATACCGGACTGCAACGTGAGCCCTATGTCTTGATAAGCATGAACATACTCAACCGCTTGGTAATATAGGAAAAAGCCAGCAAGTACGATGGTTATCTCTAACCAAACAATCAGTGCCGTTCTTTTGTCTTGTTCAAGGCTTATATGCGCCATATGTAGCGTAATAGACGACAATAGCAGCAAGATAGTGTTGGTAAGGGGTATGCCCTGCCACGGCATAGCTTGTGTTGTTTCTCCTCCCGGCGTCAGTGTGAGTGGCCACATCGCTTCGAAGGTTGGCCACAGGACTTCGTTAGTCATGAAGTTATTATCTGCCCCACCTAACCAAGGCACAGAAATCATTCTGGCGTAGAACAAGGCACCAAAAAAGGCACCAAAAAACATCACTTCAGAAAAGATAAACCAGCTCATTCCTTGGCGAAAAGAACGAGTAATTTGCGAGCTGTATTTTCCACTCAGTGATTCAGTAATCACATTACTAAACCAACCAGCCAACATGTAAAGCAAGAACAAGAAGCCCACCGCTAGCACAATGCCACCAATGGTTCCCACTGCACCGTCACTTTGTGTCCCCTGGACGGTCATGCCTGCGCCAACAGCAACCAAAAACAGAGCAAATGCACCGATGATCGGCCAGCTACTTTGAGCGGGAACATAATATGTTCCTGGCTTGTTACTCATAATTTCTCTCCTTACTGACCAACCTTGGTCTGTATCTCTCTCCCTGAGTGGCTAAGAGCCTGTAGGAGGGGGAAGTTTATAGAGTGTGTAAGACAGCGTTAACGTGTGTATAGACTCCGGCAAGTCCGGTTCGATATAAAAAATCAACGGCATTTGAGCTTGCTGTTTACCATCCAGAGGCTGCTGGTTAAAGCAAAAACACTCAATCTTATTGAAGTAAGCAGCTCCAGTCCCGGGAGAAACAGAAGGAACGGCTTGCCCCACCAACTTCTGCCCGCTTTCATTAAATGCAAGGTATTCGGTTTGTACGACTTCACCTGGGTGAACATCCATCGAAATCACTTTGGGTCTAAACTCCCAAGGCATATCTGGGCTGACATGCGCCATAAACTCCACGCGAACAGTTCTGCTCATGTCCGGTTGCATACCTGTCGGTTGAATGGCGGCTACTTCACTTGTCTTTCCATTGATTCCCAGTGCGTCGCACATCACGTCATAAAGTGGGACCAGTGCATAGCCGAAGCCAAACATTAACAGGGTCGCCAAAAGCAACTTCACGGTGAGCTTCTTGTTTGATGGATTCGGTTTCATGTCACTCACCCCACTCTTTGCTAGTCAATCTTAGGCGGTGTAGTAAACGTATGATGCGGCGCAGGGCTTGGCACTGTCCACTCTAAGCCTTCCGCACGTTCCCACGGTTTTGCAGAAGCCTTCTCCCCGCCACGAATACACTTGATCACCAACCATAAGAAGATCAGTTGTGACAACCCAAATGCAAACCCACCAATTGATACTATTTGATTAACATCAGCAAACTGAATGGCGTAATCCGGTATGCGCCTTGGCATGCCTGCTAAGCCTAGGAAGTGCATTGGGAAAAACAGGACATTGACGGAAATAACTGAGCACCAGAAATGCCATAAACTCAGCTTGTGGTCGTACATATTGCCCGTCCACTTAGGTAGCCAGTAGTATGCCGCTGCCATGATCGAGAATACCGCACCAGATACCAACACATAATGAAAATGGGCAACCACGAAGTAAGTGTCATGATATTGGAAATCCGCCGGCACAATCGCCAACATCAGTCCCGAGAAGCCGCCAATAGTAAAAAGCACAATAAAGGCAATGGCAAACAACATTGGCGTTTCAAATGTCAGAGCTCCACGCCACATGGTGGCAACCCAGTTAAAGACTTTAACCCCCGTTGGTACCGCAATCAGCATAGTGCAATACATAAAGAAGAGCTCAGCAAAAACTGGCATCCCCGTGGTAAACATGTGGTGCGCCCACACAAGGAAAGATAACAATGCAATGCTGCACGTCGCGTAAACCATCGAATGATAACCAAACAGCTTCTTACCACTGAAAGCAGGCAGAATAGCGGAGATGATTCCAAACGACGGTAAAATCATGATGTACACTTCTGGGTGACCAAAGAACCAAAAGATGTGTTGGAACATTACCGGGTCACCACCACCAGCTGCGTCAAAGAAGCTAGTCCCGAAATATTTGTCAGTAAGAACCATGGTCACCGCACCCGCTAGTACCGGCATAACCGCGATCAACAAGAAAGCGGTGATTAGCCAAGTCCAAACAAACATTGGTAACTTGAACCAAGTCATTCCCGGAGCTCGCATATTTACGATCGTCACGATAACGTTGATCGCGCCCATAATGGAGCTGATACCCATGATATGCACAGAGAATACAAACAGCGCAGTGCTATCCGGGCCATAAGTCGTGGACAGCGGAGCATAAAACGTCCAACCAAAATCAGGACCGCCACCAGGTAAAAACAACGAGCTCAACAAAATAAGAAATGCAAAAGGTAAGATCCAAAAGCTCAAGTTGTTCATACGCGGCAGCGCCATATCTGGAGCGCCGATCATCATCGGGATCATCCAGTTAGCAAGACCCGTAAATGCTGGCATCACCGCACCAAATACCATTACTAAACCGTGTACCGTGGTCATTTGATTAATAAACTGCGGATCGACTAGCTGTAGCCCTGGCTGGAACAGTTCGGCACGAATGATCATAGCCATCGCACCACCTGTTAGAAACATCGCAAAGCTAAACCAAAGGTAGAGGGTGCCTATGTCTTTATGGCTTGTAGAATACAACCAACGAGTGATGCCCTGGGGTGCATGATGCTCGTGATCATCATCAATCGCAATCGTACTGTTCGCACTGGCTTCTGCTGGCGCAGACTTCACTGCCTTATCTATTGGCTTACTCATATTTCCTCCTTAGCACTGCCTTGTGCCTTAAAGGCATTCACATCGGATGCTTGCACTGTATCGCCAGTATCGTTGCCCCATGCATTTCGTTGATATGTGATAACCGCGCCAATTTCTTTGTCACTTAACTGATTAGAAAAAGCCTGCATTGCGGTGCCCGGGCGACCGTTGACAATAATATCTATGTGCTCTGTAACGTCTCCGGTTGCAATAGGACTGCCTTTAATCGCGGGAAATGCACCCGGAATCCCCTCACCATTTGCCTGATGACACACAGCGCAACGCGCCGTATATATCGATTCGCCTTGCAACATCAATTCGTCCATAGATAAGTCTTGAGAGAGCGCTTCTTGTGCCGCCGCTTTTTGAAGTGCGAGTTCTTCCTTCTTACTCGCTAGCCATTCATCGAACTTCTCTTCTTCCATCGCATGCACCACCACCGGCATAAATCCGTGTGCACGACCACATAGCTCCGCACATTGGCCGCGATATACGCCTGGCTCATCAATTCTTGTCCATGCTTCATTAATAAAACCTGGAATGGTGTCTTTCTTGACGGCAAAGTCCGGTACCCACCAAGAGTGAATAACATCATCAGAAGTCATCAAAAAACGCACTTTACGATTCACAGGCAACACCAAAGGGTTGTCTACTTCCAGTAAGTAATGCGCGCCTTTAGCTTCGATTCCATCAATTTGTTTTTGGCTGGTGGCAAGCAAACTAAAAAACTCAACATCTTCGCCAAAATAGCTGTAATGCCATTTCCATTGCGAGCCTGTGATCTTGACCGTGATATCTGATTGGGTTGTGTCTTCCATTGCGACTAGAGTTTTTGTTGCGGGAATCGCCATAGCGACAAGAATGATGATGGGTATGACCGTCCAAACAATTTCCACTTTTGTGCTTTCATGGAAATGTGCGGCAACTGCTCCTTTTGACTTGCGATGACGGAAGATGGAATAGAACATCACACCAAAAACAATCAAAGCAATTACACAGCAGATATAGAAAATCAGCATATGTAATTCATACACTTGCCCACTTATCTCTGTGACCCCTTTTGTCATGTTGTAGTCATTTTCCTTTGACCAACCAAAAGAGGAAAATGTGATTAAAATCACATTCAGTGATAAGGCTAGAGTAGTCGTTAATCTTTTCAAAAGATCTCTCCTCTGCTCAGCCGCTACGCCTACGCGAGCTTCCTTGCGTCCCGATGCAAATATCGAACAACTTTACGAAAAATCACAAAAACTACGATTTCGACACGGTTTGTTATATTTATGTTAAAAGGCTAGTTATAGTTCCAAGGTTCTTCAAGAAATTAAATATGATTAAATTTTGTTCGGATAAGAAAAATTAATTCGGTTTATCGATTGCCCTCTTTGAAATGTAATTGAGAACCATTTACATTGATTTAAAAGAAAACATTGAGATACTTACCAAACGAAGTGTCCAAGAAAGTAGGCTCCCCCTACTAAGGAATGACTGATATGACAGCACTAATTACGCAATGGCTAGAACGAGACCCTGATCCTAAGACTCGTGAAGAGCTACAACACCTAGTCGATACGAACAATGAACAAGAACTTACTGATCGCTTTGGCTCACGCCTTGCCTTTGGTACTGCAGGCTTACGTGGCAAAGTGGGCGCAGGTCCAAACCGAATGAACCGCTTGGTGATTCAAGAGACCGCCACTGGTTTAGGGCACTATTTGCTTGAGCAAGTCAAAGATGCCGCGAGTCGTGGTGTCGTTATTGGCTACGACGGTCGTCCCGATTCAAAACAATTCGCGCATGATACCGCATCCGTACTGACGGCCCTTGGTATCAAGGTTTACCTAACGTATGACGTTGCAGCAACCCCAATTGTTGCGTTTGGTGTCCGTACATTGAATGCTGCGGCCGCTGTTGTTGTTACTGCCAGCCACAATCCACCAGAATACAATGGCTTCAAAGTATATTGGGAAAATGGCGCACAGATTATTCCTCCACACGACTCTGGAATCGCAGCGAAAATTGATGACGCAACAACGAAGCCATTACCTTTAATGTCTCTCGATGATGCAAAACAGCACGGTTTGTTAGTTTGGTTGGAAGACGACTACTACCAAACTTACCGTAAGACAATGAATGAAAACGCGCTGCTTACTCCTGACAACAACACCGATATTTCTATCGCTTACACTGCGATGCATGGCGTTGGCGCGAATATGGCGGAAACGCTACTTGCCGACGCAGGCTTCCAAAAAGTGGCAAGTGTTAAGGAACAGCGCGAACCTGATGGAAGCTTCCCAACCGTCAACTTCCCAAACCCTGAAGAAGCCGGTGCAATGGACATGGTGATGGCATTAGGTAAGTCCGTAGATGCCGATATCGCTTGCGCGAACGATCCAGATGCAGACCGTTTTGCCGTGGCAGTTAAACGCCCAGATGGCGAGTATCAGATGTTAACCGGCGACCAAGTGGGTTCACTGTTTGGCGATTACTTGCTGGAACAGCAACCTAACGCTTTGGTTGGCAACACCATCGTATCCTCAAGAATGCTGAGCAGCATCGCTAAGGCACATGGCGCACAATACTATCAAACATTAACTGGCTTTAAATGGCTTACTAACGTTGCCATGGAACAAGAGACAGAAACCAACCCATTCTTGTTTGCTTATGAGGAAGCGCTCGGTTATACCGTGGGTAACAAGGTGTGGGATAAAGATGGTTTATCTGCAATCGTCGCGTTTTCACAGCTAACAGGCAAGCTTAAAGCGCAAGGCAAAACACTGTGGGATAAACTGGAAGAGCTGTACCGCGAGCACGGTTTCTACTTCAACGCACAACGCAGCATCGCTCTCGACCCGAACTCTCCACCAATCGGCGACAAACTCCGAGCCAATCCACCAACAGAGATTGCTGGTAAAAAAGTTGCAGTAACCGAAGATCTTAAAACATCGGTTCGCATGTTTGACGACGGCTCTGAAGAATCCATTGACTTACCAGCAAGTGACGTATTGATTTATCACCTAGAAGATCAATCACGCGTGATTGTTCGTCCTTCTGGTACTGAGCCAAAACTAAAATGTTACTACGAAGTCATCAACCTCTTCCCTGCGGATATGAGCTATGAACAAGCACAGCAAGCAGCAGAAGCGAAGATGAACGAACTTATCGACGCGCACCAGCAAAGTTTGTAAGTCAAAGAGAAACATAGATATTTGATACAACAAGAGGCGCAAATTCGCGCCTCTTTTTTGATTTTCACTAGAACAAGTCAAGCTAACCCGTGCTTTCCCTAGCCTACAATTTCCTTTTGTAGAAAGTACTTGTGGATGCCCTCTGCAGGATAGCCTGAGTACTGCCCCACTTTCTCAAAACCCAATTTGAGATAGAACTCAAGAGCTTGAAAGCTGTAGGTATCCAAATAAACATGGGTAACCCCATGAGGCTTTACTTTTTGTTCTAGCATCGACATTAATTGGCTACCGAGACCAGAGGTTCGACTTTCAGCGTCTACCCACAAAAACTCAACAAACACCGTATTTTTAAACATTTCGCCAGTCAAGCCACCCATGATCTTGCCATTCTCATCTTTTGCGAAACAGCCTACAGCATGCACTTCCCCTTCAGGTAAATGCAGTCGGTTATAAGATCGAATACCTTCACGAACAAAATCAAGGTCTGTTTGATCTGGATTTAAACAAAATTCAAGCTTCATATATCCTCTCCTTAGGAAACACCAATATCCTAAAACAAAAAGCCAGCAATTGCTGGCTTTCTGATGGAATATGATAACTTTACAAGGCGAAACTACTCAGCATCCACAACGCCAGAATAACAAACACTAACCCCATTAGTTTATGCTGATACGTGCGGAATTTTTCGTTCTCGAGCAGCCCTTTGCCCAATGTGCCTGCTAACCCAACAAGTAATAAATTGAATGACAAGCCAAGAACGTTCAACAATAACCCTAGCGCTAGCATCTGCTCACCGGAAGATGCCGTGATATTGCTTGAGACAAACTGCGGCAAAAACATCACAAAAAAGACCAAGGCTTTAGGGTTGAGCAAATTACTCATCAAAGCACGTTGATAATAAGTTGATGCTATTTTGTTTTGACCATCAAGCTCTGGAGCCGAAGATGCCTCAGCTCGTAAGCAGTCCCAACCCATTTTTAACAAGTAAGCGCCACCTAGTAGATGAAGGACTTTAAGGGCTATTGGGCTCATGGCAATCAGGGTAGATACGCCCATCGCAGCAAGCAAAGTAAGAATAACACCAGACGTCGCATTGCCTAAGCTAGCAAAAAGACCGACCTTCTTACCGTAACTCATACTAGAGCTCGCTATCAGCAACATATCGGGCCCTGGTAACAGTAACAAAGCCACTACTGCGGTGAGATAAACAGGAAGTACAGATAAATCAATCATGATGGAACCGCTTTTCTACAACAAGGCGGCGAATGTTATACCAACAAAATGACATCATCCAGCCCAAAATAGCCAAGATAATTCAAAAAATAAAAATCATAGTTTGCCCAGCTGAAAAATTGCAATCAATTCGCCTGTTTATCAAAATCGAATAGCAATTTTGTACAAAAATAAGCACGATGGATCCGTTACACTTCTAAAATGATTTTCTTGAGCAGACCGGATAAAGATGAAAGAAAAGAATAAGGAAATCGCTACCTTCAAGATAGCTCAAGAGCTCGGCGGTTTAGAACTTCTCGATGCAAAGTATGAGAAGCAGAATTTTTCACGCCATAGCCACGAAGGTTACACTATTGGTGTCATCGAAAAAGGGGCACAACAATTTTTTAGGACGGGCGGGAATCATATCGCGCCACAGGACAGCATCATCCTTGTTAATGCAGATGAAGTACACAACGGGCATTCAGCCTCGGAAGGCGGCTGGGAATACAAAGCAATGTACCCCGTACCTCAGCAGTTTCAAACTTTAGGACAAGAGCTTGGCTCACCAAATGTAGCTCTGCCCTATTTCCCTCAACCTGTGGTTTACGATCCTGAGCTGGCTAGTCAGTTACGACTGGTATTTGAAACACTAGAAAAATCAGACAACCGTTTATTGAGAGAAACTTTGGTTTACGGCACGTTGATCAAGCTAGCCAGTAAACACAGCACTCATCGGGCACCACTGAAAGAGTCAACCAGAGCTCAGCGACAAGTGCAGCTCGTCAGAGAATTTTTGGAAGACTTTCCACAAATGGACGTCTCACTAGAAGAACTCGCGAAACTGTCTGGATTAAGCCCTTTTCATCTGCTGAGAGAGTTTCAAAAGCAATTTGGCTTTCCGCCTCATGCCTATCAAATTCAGCAACGTTTACGTATGGCGAAGAAGCTACTAAAAATGGGACAAAAAATTTCAGACGTGGCACAAGAATGTGGCTTCCATGATCAGAGCCATCTGCATCGACACTTTAAAAAAGCCATGGGCGTCACTCCCGGCCAATACGTCCGTCACAGCTAAAGCAGCAATATTGTACAAGGCGTTATGCGACTACCGAGCTATCTTGGTAATCTGATTTAGGAATAAATAAGAAGAAACTATGGACCACACTTTGCCGTTACAAAAAGAATCAAAAGCCACGCTATTTTGGCAAGGTACACTTGCGATGATGCCTCTGAGTATCGCAGTGCTCCCTTGGGGCTTACTCGCAGGCTCATTCGCAATTGATACTGGGCTTCACCCTTTGGAAGGACAAGCACTATCCGCCATTTTGTTCGCAGGTTCTGCACAGCTCGTCGCGATGGGAATGATTAAAACGGGAGCAGGTCTAGTGACCATGTTACTGACAACGTTTTTTATCACCTCTCGACACTTCCTCTACAGTGTATCGATGCGCAGTAAAATTGCACCGCTCCCTCTACAATGGCGATTATCACTCGGCTTCTTACTTACTGACGAGCTGTTTGCGATTGTAGGCCACCATTCCGATAAACAATTTAATCGCTGGTATGCACTTGGGGCTGGACTGAGTTTTTACCTGTTTTGGAATGTCGCGACATTGACGGGCATTATTGCGGGAAGTCTAATCCCTGAACTGAACGAAATGGGTTTGGAATTTGCTGTAGCCGCTACTTTTATCGCGATAGTAGTACCCACCATTAAAAATGCAGCGGTGCTCGCGAGTGTTATTGTGGCTTTGGTGAGCTCAGTTGCCCTAACCTATTATCAAATTGAGGGAAGTTTGATGATTTCGAGCATTTTAGCCATGCTTACTGGTTACTTTGTGGAACAAGTAAAGGAGAAACGCTAATGATCATGTTGGCTATTTTGCTGATGACGGTACTTGTTTTCACCAGCCGCTACTTGTTTTTAGAACCCAAGCTACCATTGCGATTAGGGACGCGCACTCAAAAAGTACTCAATTACGCTAGCCCCGCAGTACTGACTGCGATCTGGGCACCGATCGTTTTCCTTCCCGATGGGGAGCTCAGCGTCAATGTGCAAAACCCATTTTTACTGGCTGCCGTACTGGCTGCTTTAATCGCGTATTTTACTAAAAATGTTCTTTTAACGACGGTTATCAGTATGGTGGTATTTCTCGTTCTACGAATTTGGCTTTAATCCGCCAACCACTCAATCTCCAACAAGGTGACATCGCCACACTTTAATCGACCAAGGAAGATGTCACCTTCATGTACCTCACCAACGCCCTTTGGTGTACCAGTCATCACTACATCGCCATCTTGAAGTGTTGTGTAACTGGTTAATTCATCCAGGATAGTTAGCGGCGGATAGAGCATTTGGTTAACGTGACCTTTTTGTACACGAACACAGTTGATTAAGAGCTCAAGGTTAAGATCATTGATATCAATGTTATCCAAAGAGACAAACCGACTAAACACAGCAGAGCCATCAAATGCCTTAGCTCGCTCCCACGGCAACCCCTGATTTTTAAGCGAGGATTGCAAACCACGCTTGGTCAGATCCAATCCCAAACCAACCGCTGAATAACGTCCATCCTTGATCAAAAAGCAGATTTCAGCCTCATAATGAAGGGGCTCTTGATGGAATGAACGCAGAGTTGTTGATACGGAAGTTGCGGGTTTATTAAATACCACCATTTGCTCAGGCATTGCATTATTAAGCTCATGAATATGTTCAACGTAATTTCGTCCAACACAAAGCACTTTACCCACTTCTACTTTCTTTTCTTCAACTTGAATAACACTCATCATTCTTCCCTGCAAAACAAAAATCCCATCATAATCTAACCTATTGACTTAACGACACTAAATAGCAACCTCTAGTGTAAAAAATAAGACATTCACCCCGTTTTGAGTTTTGTATCATCTAATTGAAACAGCAAAGTATTTGTAAAACAAATAGACAAAAAAGCCAGCACGAGGCTGGCTTTAGATCAATGGGCTTGAATAATAGTTCTCGCTAAACCCTATTATAGGTAGTAACGAGCACCTAACGCCCATTTGTCATCAGTTTCACGACCATTGTCGTCATTTAGGTCAAACTGGTAACCCGCGTAACCAACAAATTTAGGCGTGAAGTTGTATTCTGCTTGTAGTGCCATTTCTTCACGAGCAGTTTCTGTTTTAGAGTTCTTAAACTCTTTACCTTCCACCATCTCATAGTTAACACTCAAGTTTAGGCTGTTCGCCAGAGCGTATGCGATGATCGCCTCGTACGCATCACTTTCTTCTAAACGGTCACCTTTTACACTGAAGTTCATGTTTTCGTTTGAACCATAAACTGCAGCAAGGAATAGGCCTTGGCCGTACGCACCGTAAGATGCTGATACAACGTGTGATTCCGCCGTGTGCTTACCTGCATATGCAGGGTGCTGGAAATCGCCGCCATTGTAAGAGTAACCGATTTTAGCGCCCATGATTGAGTAAGAAAGCGCAGCTTGCACACGGTCATCGTATTTAGCACCGCCAGTTATAACTCCAGCATCGTTGCGCGTGTAATCATCGTTTGCACCCTGCCAACCAAGACCAAAGTTGATCACACCCGCTTCACCCAGCTCGATGGCATTACGGTAAGAAAGCATTTTATCCGCACGGCCAGTGCCAAGGTTTCCATGATCGTCATAGATGAAGTCGTTGGCAAACGCGATTGGCATATCTGCAATACCTGCGACATCGTAGTAAGGTGACCATTGCGTACCACCTACTGCACGACCATAAACCTCATGCGTTATACCTAAGTAACCTAGACGAGTTTTAAACGACTCTTCACCACCGTCTAAGTAGTTTAGCGCCCATTCACCACGTGCGTCTGCGGTGAAGCCATTACCCAAATCCTGTGTCGCAGAGATATTGATACGAGGAGAGTTAGTACCCACATCCGTGTCACCTTGCTCTGATCCATTTAAATTAACAGAAACGTGGCCGCCCATCGAAAATGTTGTGCCATCGTTATTATATAGTTCCACTGCAACTGCTTGAGTACCGAAGGTTGCTGCCGCGATTGCCGCTGCTAATAATTTTTTATTCATTTCTAAATCCATTACTTATTAGTTGGTTAGTCAGTTTTAGACCCGGCTTTGGTTCACTTTCGCAAAAACGAAATGATGAACAAAGAGAGGAATACAAAGGCTATCCGAGGCATCGTTTCCACCAGATTACTTTTACCTTTGTGTAACAACTGCCGACACTTTATTTGATTAGTTCCTGACAACCGAGTGAAAAGATCTCAGACAAAACCTAAAAAGCAATCGTTTACTTAGTCTTTAAGAAATCGAGAAATAAAAACCTTACAATAAGAAATGCTTTAGAGAGAGTTAGCTCACAAATAGCTGATGATTCGCTATTTTTAGGCCAAACTTCCCTGCCAAATTGAAATGTTTACTTACATTTAGGGTCAAGAAACAATTCAGGAACTTTTTGAAAAAAGCACAGTCTTCAACGGAGAGGAAAAAACCTCAAAAAAGATAAACCTTTCTTTTTATAAGTGGTATGAGAAGGGGCACTTATTCTCGCCAGCAATAAAAGTGCAATCAAATCATAACTTAACAGAAATCTATCTTTCATTTTCAGCCTTTACCTTAGCGTCATCAACACATCGGGCAAGAAAGCCCATCGATTACAACTAGGGTAATAAGAAAATGAAAAAGGCAGCACTAACTACTGCAATTCTTACAGCATTGGTATCAGCACCATCATTCGCAGCAACTGTATACAAAAACGACGGTACTGAATTAAAGGTTGGCGGCCGCGTTGAGTTTCGTGGTGACTTCATCGGTTCAGACGGTGCTGAAGTTGAAGGTTCTATGGAAGATAAAAGCCGTGCTCGTCTTAACCTAAAAGGTAAAACAGACATCGGCAACGGCCTTTCTGCTTTCGGTGTTTACGAAGCCGAACAAAAAACGGGCAAGAGTGAATTCAAAAACCGCTACATGTATGCAGGCGTCGACTCTGATATCGGTGCTTTCTCTGTAGGTCGTCAAGACATGGCTGCAGTTATCATCTCTGACATGACGGATATCACAGAATTCTCTGGTGTTCAGCAAGTTATTGATTCGTCGTCTGATAAGCAAGACAGCGTTTTCGCATACCGTGGTGCGTTTGATGCACTACAACTTCAAGCAACCTACCAAGCAAACTCTAGCGATAACGAAGATAAATACGGCATCTCTGGAATGTACTCACTACCAATGGGCCTCGACTTTGGTCTTGCATACTCTGGTGGCGATGTAGATAAAGATAACTCTGAAGATCAAATTCTAGGTGGTATCGCTTACTCGATGGATAACCTATACCTAGCAGGTACTTATTCTCAAGGTTCCCTGACTGACTCTGAAGACTTTACGGCTTACGAGCTAGTCGCAAGCTACAAAGTAGCAAGTAAAGTGACACTTGCAGCTCTATACACAGCTCAAGAGAATGATCCAGACAACGGTTCAAAGTACGACACCGTTGAAGGTATCGAGCTTGTTGGTTACTACAAACTAAACAGCAACTTCCGTACTTACCTCTCTTACTACATCAACCAACTTGATGAAGCAAAAGATGCAACAACAGGTCTAGTAACAGAAGGCGAAGATACACTGCGCCTAGGCGTACGTTACGATTTCTAATTCACTCTTGTCCTAAGAGCGAGTCCACTTGGCCAGCACCTTTGCTGGCCATTTTTTATTTAACCCAACACAACTCGATAAGTTTTCACACTATCCAAGCATCGCTCAGCAATGAAAAACGAGCGTAACGACGCCTACTTCTGCCCTCTTTTAATGCGATTGATCACTAAGTTAGTGCATTTCATCTAATCGACAACATAGAAAAACCAAAAAACCATTTAAAATCAAATGTATAAAAGTTGGCACGTGTTCTGCAATATTATTTATGCAAATGCATGGCAGCGTTTGTGCTTCTCGTTCTTTGTACCTGTTATAACAGGCACGTCCTTTGAATTGGTAATGTCGCCTCCCTCTGGGAGGCATTTTTTTATTGGCGCGAAAAACAATAGGACGTATGATCCCGCCACCTCTATCAAACTGGAATTTTTCAATTGAATCATCATCCTGTTCAAGGTGCGTCCTGGATGCTAACAGCTGGCTTGGCATTCGCCATAGTGAACAGCTTCGCCCAAATTGCTAGCATCAACTTTGGTGTCTCTTCCACCACATTTGCGTTATTCCAATATGCAATCGCCTTATTTGTTATTCTGCCCTACCTACGTACACTTGGGATTAGACGTTCTTTAAGAACCCAACACTTTGGCTGGCATGCATTCCGCATTTTTCTCTCTGTTATCGGGATTCAACTTTGGTTATGGGCTCTCGCTTACCCAGTTCCAATTTGGCAAGGCATTGCACTTCTCATGACCTCTCCGTTATTTGCCACAGTTGGTTCTGGCTTGTTACTCAAAGAGAAAGTAGGTACTGCACGCTGGCTCGCTACATTGACGGGGTTTGTTGGTGCCATGATCATTCTTGAGCCTTGGGCAGACTCATTTACATGGGCGACCCTGCTACCTGTTGGCGCCGCATTTTTCTGGGCAGCGTATTCATTAATGGTTAAAAAAATGTCGGTAAACGATCCGCCTTCAACCATGGTCGTCTATTTGTTACTGCTGATAACGCCATTTAATATCTTGTTAGCGATACCGACGTTTACTATGCCAGATACGTGGACGATATGGGGTGTGCTTTTAGCCGCAGGTGCACTTACAGCACTCGCTCAATGGGCTATCGTTAAAGCATATGCAGTAGCAGACGCCTCATTTGTGCAACCATTTGATCACGCCAAACTGCCTTTGAATGTTGTTGCTGGTTGGTTGGTGTTTGGTTGGGTGCCACCTGGTCGTTTATGGTTAGGTGCTGCGATTATTATTGCATCTATTGCGTTTATTACGCATTGGGAAGCGAAAAAGACAAAGTTAGTTGAAAGAAAAATCTAATTTAAAAGTTCTATATTTTCAGGAAAGGAAATGAGGAACCCATATGAGTCAACCAATCAAAATTACACTGTATCGCTGGGCTGGTAGTTGGGGCCCATTCAAAGTCAATATTCCTTGTGGTGAATGTACATTAACCAAGGATATTTTAAAGGATACTTTTGAAAACGAACTAGCCGATGTGCCCGTTGAACTTGAAGTAAAAGATTGGTTATCGCACTGGTGGGAACCATTAAAAGCGGGGGCTTGGCATGCACCCATTCTTCTTGTCGAAGGGAAAGTTATCAGCCAAGGAGAAGCATTGAATCGGGGTGTGCTTGTACAGTCTGTTATTGCTGAGTGGGTAAAACGCGATGAGCTAAAAGGCAACATTGTTTATGGTAAAGCAACTTGCCCTTACTGTGTCAAAACCAAACAATTACTTGACGAGGCTGGCGTTCAGTATGAGTACCATGATGTAGTTAAAGACAGCGCCGCCTTATACCGCATGATTCCTGAAGTAAAAGCCATCATTGGCGAAAAAACACCGGTAACAGTGCCGCAAATCTGGTTAGATGGAAAATATATTGGAGGCGCTGACGATTTAGAAAAGTGGTTATCAGCAAAGGGGCTAGATAAAGTGCCTAACAATGTTGTGGAGATACCAAGCCAATCCGCGTAATTCTAGATTTAAATGTCATCAGTCTTTGAGTAGCGTTTTGCCAATGTTGTGCAATATGTTGGCTACTTACTAACAACAAAACAGAGAAAAGCAAAAAGCCCTGATTTTTCAATCAGGGCTTTTTAAATTATTTCGCCAGTTTTTTAATAACACGAGCAAAAACAGAAGCTTTTTTCTTCTTCGCTTTACCGTAAAGCGCTTTGTGCATCGCGTCTTTTGCAATCATCTGGCCAATATAAGCACCACCAAGTTCGTTACCCATGACCTTCTCCTGAATGTATTGACTTAACTATGTTGTAATTTTACACCACAATTAGATAAAAACAAGACTCAAGTCACATTTATTTTGTAATTAACTTTCAGTTTGATTTTCGTGGATTTCTTGAAATGAGCGTCTATCGCTTAGGTTGCTGGTATGTTTTACCCGCTGCGACGTACGTATCTTTCTGTTTGATTTCAAAGAATGTTTCAAAGAACCACGCAGCAAATTTGATCAAGTGATCGCCTTCATTCATGACGTGCTCCACGTATTCTTGCTCTTCTCCGGACTCGTCTTCTTGAGTGGTAATATGGTAAATACGTTTCTCACCATCAACTTCTGCAAGGCCAAACTGACCCGTTAGGGATTGCGCCGCTTGTGCAACTTCTTCTTCCTCACACGCCTTCAAGATTTCAAGTGCCTTTGGCATGCTTTCTTGCTGAGTAATTTCTTTTACCAGTGTTTCAAATTCGTTTTGTTGCATTCTTTCACCTAACGATTAGAGATCGGATAGCCATTGGGCAGAAATGTATTCCAAGCTTGAGAGAGTATCAAGGTTCGCCCTCTTCCTTTCAAACCAAGTCATTCAGTATACACAACAGGCCAGACTTAATTTAGCTGCGCATTTTAGAAAGCCGACCTTCTGGTTGCAAGTATATTCAGATGGAAGTTTCTGCTTGAACCGTCCCTTCTGGCACTTTACGAAATTGGCTTAGTACAAGAACAAAGCAAGAAAGTAACGCAATAAACAAATAAAACACCCCAAGCTGCTGCTGATTCGTAACCCATGAGTCTACTAAGTACCCACCAAACAAACCTGCTAAACACATTTGAATAGAACCAGATAGCGCAGAAACCGCGCCTGCCTGTTGCTTATGTGGTGAAAGTAGCAAACTGATCGAGACCGGGAATGACATTCCTTGAGCAAAACTTAAACACGTGAATGCCGTCAGCAATGAAAATACACTGAAGGGGGTAACCAACAACATGAAGCCTGCAACAGCAACAATCGCGAAACTCATCAGCAAGATTTGCTGAGCTTTGTAACGAGCATTGATCAAGTTCAGCACTAAGCTACCCGTCAGCAAACCAACTGATGGTATGATCATCAAAGAGCCGTAATCTGCCGCCGTTAATCCTAACTCTTGTTGCATTAAAAATGGATACAAGGAGAGCGTAACCAGAGCCGATAAATAACTAAGCCAGTTGTAGCTCGCACTACCAATCACTTGTGTATTCGTTAACAGACGCAAATAGTTCGCGCTTACTTCGCCTACTTTAAATTTTCTCTTCGGATAAGGCAGCGTTTCTGGCAGCACCAATAAACCAAGTGTAAAAATTGCCATTAAATAAATCAGCACAAACACGAAGACAGCATGCCAACTCAGGTGAAAAGCGATCCAGCCACCAAACAGCGGAGCAATAATTGGCATCACAGATGCCGTGACTGAAATATAAGATAGCGCTTTGGTTAATTGCATACCGTCATAACTATCACGCAGTACTGACCGACCAAGTACCGAAGCGCTGCCCGCTCCTAGGCCTTGCAGTAACCGTCCCGCTTCAAGGGCAACAATGTTGTCCGAAAACGCGATGCAAATAACCGTACCAACTAGATATACACTTTGCCCCAGAATAAACACCGGCCGACGACCAATCGCATCAGACAATGGGCCGTAAAAAAGCTGAGAGATACCGAAGCCAACGAGAAATAGCGTGACGAGATTCTGAATCGAATGTTGCGGCAAATTCAAGTCATGACCAATCAATGGCAAAGAAGGAAGATAAATACTAACGCCAACTTGGCCTGTGGCAATGATCATCATCGCTAATAACAATGGTGTTTTACGCAAACGTTCCTCCTACTTTGTGACAGATTGATGGCAAACAGTGTATATTTGATACTCAAAGATGATAATCAGCTAAGTTGGAAAGTAATTAATTCCCAAGGAGATACAATGGACTGGATTCAAAGCGTGAAGAGTTATATTCGTGTGGTCGAAGAAGGTAGCTTTAATGCAGCAGCGCGGAAACTCAATACCACCAGCTCAGCTATCAGTAAGCGAGTTCAATGGCTAGAAGATAAAATTGGCGTTCAACTACTCAAACGTACGACCCGCTCAATTAGCCAAACTGAAGCTGGTGCTCTGTTTTATCAACGAGCAAAAAGTCAGCTTGATTCATGGCAATCGGTATTAGATGAGACTCGCTCAGTCAATCAATCACCAGCAGGGCTATTAAAAATTGGGGCAACGCTGGCCGTTGGTTCCAAGTTTCTAGTTCATTATCTTGATGATTTTCTTGAGAAATATCCAGACATCACACTTCAATTAACAACAACGCTACCAGGCCAATTGCCAGAGCTAAGCTTAGACCTGTTTATTAGCCGGGAATTAGAGCAACTTAATTCGCTAAGTTTCAAAGCCACTGCACTTTTCGAACATAAAGCACAGTTTTACGCCGCGCCTAGTTACCTAAAAAAATATGGCACACCACAATGCGTTGAGGATCTGACAGAGCATAATGTCCTGATTTGGGGTGAAAAACCCTCACGAGAAATCAAAACAAATCGAGGTAAGCGTATCAACTTGTCCGGTAACTTTGCCACGACCAACCCAGAAGCGCTGTTTCATGGTGCCAAAAGAGGCATGGGTATTTTGATGACGAACAACGTCATGATCAAAGATGATCTCAAATCCGGCGCGTTAGTCCCTATCCTGCCCGATATCACAGCGGATAAAGCCACTGTATATGCCTACTATCCAAAGCTGGATTATCAGCATACCCGGACTAAGCTGTTCCTCGATTATCTCAAATCACGATTAGAAGAGGAGAAGCGCGCCTAGCTTAGCGTTTTTATCGCTATACCTTTAAAAGGTTCAAGCATAAAAACATGAAAATAATGATTTGTTCGTTCACAAAATTTGAAAAATCTGCCTTAGTAACCGATAGTTTATTTGATGCATATCAAATAATAATTCGTCGTGTCTTACACGATATGTTAATAACAACGCTAGGTGAAATGCTCGATGGGTCAGGTACAAATCAGTTTCCACAAAATTGATGAGATATTGAAGCTAAACGGCACGGCTCAGCTAAACCGAGTCACGTTAGATATTCATCAACACTTGCAGAGCCATTGCACTTGCGTTGTAGAAGTTGCGCATCTTCAGCATTCGGCTCATACCATTTCCTTCGCCAGCAATGGAAAAATTACAGACAACCTAAGCTACCACCTTTCAGGCACCCCCTGTGAAAAAGTGGCGAAAGACATTGGCGAACATATTTTCTATCAAGACCAGGTATACAAGCGTTTTCCTGAAGATCAGATGTTTCAAGAAGATGGCATTCAAGCTTACATTGGCCTGCCATTGAAGACACAAAATGGCGAAGTTCTGGGAATTTTACTGTCTACCTTTACCCGAAGCATCCACGCGAAAGAAGCGCAAGATATCCTCGACTTCCACCGATTTTATGCCAATGTCATTATTCATAGCTTACGTGAAAAGTGGGTCAGTGAACGTTCAGATAAGCTTCTTAATCAGCTTAGCTATGAGGTATCGCATGATAACCTAACTGGACTGCTCAACCGTAGCTGTTTAGCAGATACCTTGGAGACATTAACGCAGCAGGCGACTCGCCCATTCAGTTTGGCGTATCTTGATATCGATAATTTCAAATCGATCAATGATATCAACGGAAACTATATCGGCGACCAAATCATTAAGTTCACAGCTAACGCCATTCAACAGAGCTTGTCGTCGCCAAACAATGCGTTCCGTGTTGCAGGAGATGAATTCGCCTTCATCACGTACGACGAAGATCCTGTCGCCGTGTGTCAGGAAGTACTCGACAAAATTGAAAGCGGCTACAGCGACAAATCTAACCGGATTTCTTTCACCGTTAGTATTGGTATTGCACGTGCCCCAGTACATATGTTGAACAGCGATGAGCTGATTTTGAATGCCAGTCTCGCTCTCAAAGATTGTAAAAAACACCGCGATACACGGATTCAGCATTACGACACACACCTTAGTGCGTTATACCACCGTAGGACGCAGCTTATTGAGGCAATGCGAATCCAGCTAAGTACTGATATACAAGACAGCGATGAGTTGTATGTAGTGGTTCAACCGATCGTCGATATCACGAGCGACCGCTGGAATTACTTTGAAATTTTGACTCGTTGGAATAGCAATATCTATGGAAATATCTCTCCAGCAGAGTTCATTGAAGCTGCCGAACAATCAGGCCTGATTATCGAGTTAGGTGAACGGATTATTGAACTCGCGTGTATCGCAAAGCAAGAACTCGAAGCGAACCTAGGCTATAAAGTCAAACTCTCCATCAATTGCTCAGCGTATGAGCTGGTTGATTCCAACCGTTATATTAATCACTTAACCAACATGGTTGAAAAGTATCAGCACGAAGCAAAAGACTTTGTTATAGAGCTCACCGAGACCGTCTTACTCTCACAAAGTGGCCGTGAACAGATGGTACTTAACTCGTTGCGATACTTGGGTTTTAAAGTCGCACTGGATGATTTTGGTACGGGATACTCAAGCTTGAACTATATACACAATTATCCGATTGATAGCATCAAAATCGATGCTACCTTTGTGCAGAACATGCTCTCAAATACAACCTCTGAACAAGTAGTGTTTTTGATAGCGCAATTGGCAGAGCTGCTTGATGTGGATTTGATGGCCGAAGGCGTAGAAGACGATAGAGCACTACAAAAGTTAATTGAAATGGGCTGCCACTACATCCAAGGTTATTTTTACTCTCGTCCACACAGTGTTGAAGAAATCGTACACCTGATAAATGAACATGAAGTGCGGAGTGCCTAACGTAATGAACAGACTGCTGTCATAGAATTCAAATCTAGTTAATGTACAAAGTAAAAGAGACCAAGCTATGCTTAGTCTCTTTTTGTTTTTTAAGCGAAGTACTTTATTACAGCACTGCTTTCTCTTTATCGCGTAATAGTCTATCCATTTCATCTCTGTTCGCGACAAAAGTAGCCATCTCTTTCTTAGGAACAGAACTCGCCATTGGGATATTTGCTCGCATAGCGTTAACTGGACGGCCGTATTCAATCAACTCATAGTGAAGGTGTGGCCCAGTCACTCGACCTGTTTTACCAGAAAGACCGATACGCTGGCCTCGAGAAACCTTTTGCCCTTTCTTCACCAAAATCTTACTTAGGTGTAAGTAACGGGTTTTGTATTTGCTGCCGTGCTCAACAACCACGTAGTTACCCGCATAGGGGTGTTTACGAGTCATGATCACTGTACCATCACCAGTAGAAACGACTGGTGTACCGGTTGGTACAGCAAAGTCAGTGCCGTTGTGCGGCGCAACACGCCCCGTTACTGGATGTAAACGATTAGGGTTGAAGCCAGAACTGATACGCCAACGACTACTTACAGGGTAACGCTGGAATGCGCGCTGTAAGCTTTCACCTTTGGCATTGTAGAATTGACCATCAGTATGAAGGTAAGCGGTGATCTCGCGGCCGCGATTATAAATCTTAATCGCCTCAATTTCGTTCTTACCTGTTGGTACACCATTGATGCTTTGTGAGCGGCGAACAACTTCAAATCGATCACCTGCACGAAGATCACGTCCAAAGTTAAGTTGTTCTTTGAGTAAGCTTACGACTTGACTCACTTCCGCCGACGTTAAACCTAAACGACTCGCAGAAGAAGAAAAACTGCCTTGAATAACGCCAACTAAAGGTTCTTGGCTCCACACGCCAGGAATGGAAATATCAGTAAAGTCATAGCTACCATCACTATTCAGCTTGTAGACCACTTTATCTGCAATAGAAAATTGCAGTTCCATTTTCGCTAACTCGCCTGTCGCATCATCACGCCAGAAACGGAGCGTATTGCCCGGCTTAAGTGTATCAAGTGCCAAGTAGTTCAAATCCGTTTCCATTACTTTCATTAACGAGCTGTAACCGAAACCGAGCTGACTAAAAATAGTGCTTAGGTTGTCACCTGCTTGGATTTGATATTCGAAGTTCGGGGGAGTGACAACTTCGGCAGTTGTCGCATCAAGAATTTTTTCAACGACCTGAGATTCAGGTAGGTTCAATGCGATGGTTTTGGTTAAAGATGACTCTTTGAGAGAGTGAGAAACACCAATCGCAACTAAAACTGGCAAGGAGTATAACAGCAGCGCTCTACGACTTGTCAGATTCGGCAACCGTCTTGTAATTTCATTTGTAGACACGGGAATTACTATCTCCTTTCAAACAAGGCTCATAGCTTATGCATTCCCGAATAAGAAATCACTAGGAAATTTCGAGATCTAGCGCAGAAAATACTGAATTTTTACAGAACTCAAAAAAAATTCATCACTGTTGCATATGTAAGTTATTCCCTACACGCTGTAATGTGGATGAATTGAATTGATTTGGCGTGTCTGCCATTGCTTGATCGTCACCGTGCGCTAAATATGAAAGAGTGATAGTTGTATCACTTTTCCATTCGAGCTGAGTAAATTTCACGCGGTCACCAACAAAAATACTGTCTAAAAGTACAACTCGGCTCGGCACGGGGTCAAACTTGAACAAGCCAACATAGTTAAACGAACCGCTACCTTGTGTCGTTACAATCATCGGTGCAACAACCCATGAAACACCTTCAATCTCACGCTGACTAATCGACGCAGTTGGAACAAGTACCTGACCTTTTGTCGCACCTGCATCATAGTCACCGATCAAATAGCCGTTTTCTTTATCCCACTCATCAAGAAAAGTGACCGCACCCTGCTCGGGTACTTGGATCGTCCAAGGGTTACGTGCAGTGATGCCAAGCGTCTCTTGCACAATAACGTTCGTTTCTACTTCTGTTTGAGGAAACTTAGCCATGATCTCGTCATCAGACAAACTAAAACGATAAACACCTGCGATCACAACCACAACCAATAAAACGATTGGAATAAGTAGAATAAGTGGTATCGGCAGGATTTTTTTGTGAGTCATGAAGAGTTCCTTGTTTCAAGGTATAAACGAAAAGCGAGTATACCATTGTATACCCAAATGATTTCACCTCTTCAAGTGTTTCAAAATTAAACTAAACTGATTGTATCCAAATAGTTTCAAGTCCAGAGCTCATAACGAGCTAGTGACACAAGCTCTGTGCTCTAGGTCTATTGGTGTATTGGGACAAATAGGTAATCACGATGACAAAAACCATTCATACATGCGAGTGCGCCTGCGGTTTAGTTGAGATCCGTTGTAAGGGAGAGCCCACCCACACGTCTGTCTGCCATTGCTTCGAATGCCAAAAACGAACTGGCAGTGTTTTTGGGGTACAAGCTCGCTTTGAAAAAGAGCACGTCACTTTAAACGGTGAAGTCACTAGCTATACCCGAATTGGCGATGATGGCAGTGAGGTTCAGTATGACTTTTGTCCATCCTGCGGCACGACAATGAGGTTGTTCGTTTCTGCATACCCGGAAATCATGATCATTCCCGTCGGTCTATTTACCGATAAAGAGTTCCACCAACCTACCGTTTCAGTCTATGAACAAATGAAACACGGGTGGGTGAGTTTCGAATGCACAACGGAACACATCTGCTAGCGAGCAATCCGCGTTCACGTATTTACTTTGGCTCGGACAAACGACCTATAAGTGAGATTTTTTTGAGAATGATCAATCGAGTTTTACTGTAAAGGGTTTCGTAACTCGGTGTGAGCGTTATAATCGGCTCCTAATATTTGGTTGGGGTTTATTGTGATTTCCAGACTTCCTCGTTGGGTGGAATATGGCGCGTTTCTACTAGCTCTTCTCGCGGGCTGCGTCAACGCCGTTGGTCTTCTCGGCTTTCAACACCAAGCGATAACTCATCTTTCGGGAACCGTAACTCAGCTAGGGAACAGCTTGCTAACAGGTGTGGATAGCTCCATTCACCTGCTCTTCATCGTATTTAGCTTTTTGATTGGCGCTGCCTTTAGCGGCTTTTTTATTGAAAGCAGTGCGTTAAAACTAGGGCGAAGATATGGTGTTGCACTGTGCATAGAAGGGAGCTTGCTCTTACTCAGCTTGGGCTTTTTGGTGCAAGGGGATTTGTACGGCCAATATCTAGCATCAGCAGCATGTGGATTACAAAACGCAATGATCACCACGTTTAGCGGCGCAGTAGTCAGAACCACACATATGACCGGAATCATCACCGATCTAGGGATTATGATTGGAGAGAGCTTGAGAGGTCGTCAATTTGACCGACGTAAAGCAAAATTATTCCTATTCATTTTCTTTGGCTTTTTGTTTGGCGGCGTCGCGGGAGCGGCTCTATTTACGGTATATGGTTTATATACGCTAGTTTTCCCAGCAATATTGGCTTTTTCTACAGCTCTGATTTACTGGAGTTACCTATACATACTTAGCCGTCAACAAAAAGCATAAAATTTCGATCCGATTGAAGTGACATGCTTCAATCGGATTTAGCTCAACAGGTTCACACTACCACGGTACAAGAAACGCTGAACGGTATTTTGACATCACTAAAAACCTTAAAATAGATAAGGCTAACTGAATTTCTGGCAAAGAAGTTAGTTAGATCAAAATCACATTTGTTTACCATTTTATTATTCCAGTCACAATGCGCCCCATAATTCACTGCGCAATTCGCCTCTCGTGCTACAATTTTCTAACACAAGCAACATATTCGCATACACTTAGACGTTATTTGACCAATTACCCGACAAATCGGCTGAATAACTAGATGTATTTAATGAATAGTATTGCAATGGATGCAGTTTGCGGGTACCCTCCGCAAAACTGTGATTAAATACGGATGTTTAGTGAATATTTATGTCATGGAAATGGCAAGTATTGACTAGTAGTAACACGAGACAACTATGCATAACACCACTAATGCTACTGAAGCTCCTAAGGGCAACTTTTGGATGTTTTTCATCCCTTCCCTAATTGGTCTTCTACTCTTTATGGCTCCGATCTCTTACGATGGTGGCCTAACCATTCCCGTTGCCGTGATGGCAAAAGTCATCCCAGCGGTGTTAGGCGATACCTTGATTGCTATCGTCACCAGTATCATCGCTTTCATGGCCGTTGCTTCTGTTCTTTGCAAAATTTTTAAGCCAGCTGCAATTTTACGTAATGGTTTTTTAAACGGTCTCTTCAACCCATCTCCACTTTGGCTCGTTGTTCGTTTAATCGGCGGCGCTGCCGTGTTAATGACGTTCTTCCAAGTGGGTCCAAAAGCAATTTGGGAAGAGAACACTGGCGGGCTTGTTCTTACTGGTCTTCTACCTACTCTGTTTGCCGTTTTCATTTTCGCGGGTTTACTGCTTCCGCTTCTTTTGAACTTCGGTCTTCTGGAGCTATTTGGTGCGTTACTCAGTAAAATAATGCGTCCGGTATTCAACCTACCTGGCCGCAGTGCAATTGACTGTATGGCATCTTGGTTAGGCGACGGAAGTGTTGGTATCTTGCTAACCAGCAAGCAATACGAAAATAAGTTTTATACTCAGCGTGAAGCGGCTGTTGTCGGGACCACTTTCTCAGCAGTATCGATCACGTTTAGCTTAGTTGTTATCGCTCAGGTAAAACTAGAGCACTTATTTTTGCCTTTCTACGGCGCTATCTGTCTAGCTGGTATCGTAGCTGCGATTATCATTCCTCGCCTGCCTCCGCTTAGTCTGAAGAAAGATCGCTACATTGACGGCAGCAACCCAGATAAAGACGCAGATGCAGTGCCAGAAGGCCACACCACATTCTCTTGGGGTATGGATCTAGCTCTTAAGCGTGCTGGTCAAGTCACATCAGTTCAGTCTGTATTTAAAGAAGGCGTACACAACGCAGTCGACATGGTATTTGGCGTACTACCTGTAGTTATGGGTCTTGGTACCGTTGCATTGGTGATTGCAGAATACACGCCTGTATTTGCAATTCTGGGTCAACCGTTTATCCCATACCTAGAGCTACTGCAAGTCCCTGAAGCTGTTGCAGCATCACAGACAATCGTTGTTGGCTTTGCAGATATGTTTATTCCAGCAATTTTAGCGGCCTCAATCGATAACGAAATGACACGTTTTGTTATTGCGGCAATGTCAGTAACTCAGCTTATCTACATGTCGGAAGTAGGTGCCCTACTGTTAGGCAGCAAAATTCCAGTAAACATTGTAGAGCTCTTCGTAATCTTCATTTTACGTACGTTAATCACGTTACCCGTGATTGCTGGCGTTGCTCATCTTATTTTCTAAAATCGAGACGTCAATTAACAAAGGCTCCGCATCGTCGGGGCCTTTTTTATACCTAAAACTCCGTCCACATTAGGCTTTTAGTAAAAAGCTCATAATTTACAAAGACAAAACTTAAACAAAACACCTGTCAGCACCAACAAAATTTTCATCACCTCACCTGTAAAACCAGTTGATACCACTGTTTGTTAAGCAATTCTTTTCATTATGACGATTTCATTAATCGAGCTCGCAAACATGATCACACTCACAAGTTTTAACGTAAACTATCGTTTTGTTTAAATTTAGTTAAAAAAGGCGACAAATGAGTTCATGTTTTTGACAAAGATGTCGATAAAAATATAACCAAACACAATAGGTTTCTCTTTATGCCCAATTCGCTCGGTTTAAAAGAGGCGAAAGCAAAGTGGAACCAACCGGGAGAATCAGAGGAAAGCTCATGAAATTCAGACATAAGGTTGTCACAGCCTCTTCATTTTTGCTGCTAATTACCGTGTCGTTATTGTCGACACAACAAGTTATGACCATCCGCTCCCAAACTCAGGAGCAAATCGACTCAAGTGTCAACGAGATATTGACCAGTGTTGGTAACACTGTGCAATCAGAAATGAATGCAAAGAAGGATCTCGCTCGCTCCATTACTGAAGTGATTGAGCTTGATCCCAGTTCACATAGCTATGTTCAAAACATACTTGAAAGACCGACGCCAAAAAGCAGCTTCCTTGCCATCGGTTTTGGTTATGAAAGTAATGGCTTTGTGATTGAAAATGACGACGGCTGGGATGCGGGTCCAGACTACGACCCACGTCAGCGTCCTTGGTTTATTGCAGCTAAGAGCAAAGGCGATTTGGTCGTAACCGATCCGTACGTCGATGCGTCTTCGAAAAACGTTATCATCTCTGTTGGTACGCCAGTAAAAGAAAATGGCCAGTTTTTAGCCGGTATGTTTTATGACCTCGAATTAACTACCCTTTCAGATCTGGTCAACCAAGTGAATCTGTTTGATGCTGGTTACTTATTTCTGGTCACCGCTGATGGCACAACCATTGCTCACCCTCAAAGTAAATACAACGGTGAGAAAGTCGGTAGCTACCTCCCACAAATCGAACTTACGCAATCAGCACAACATGTTGAGATTGATGGCAACCGCTACATGGTTAACCTGACTCACATTCCTGGCGAGAACTGGTACGTAGGTTCGGTGATCGATGAAGCTGTTGCCTATTCTGCCGTAGGAGAGCTCCGTAACAACGCTATTATTTATTCAATCATTGCCGTGATTGCATCTATTATCGCCCTAACTCTGTTGATTCGCACTCTCATGCGTCCTTTGGACACGCTAAACAATGCGATTAAAGATGTAGCATCAGGGAAAGGCGACCTCACACAACGCCTCGAAACAGATACTGACCAAGAGTTTTCTGAGCTTGCCACAAACTTCAATACGTTCATGGAGAACTTACAACAGCAAATCATTGAGTCGAAACGTATTTCTGATCAAATTTTAAACGGAACTCAAATCACCGCTGAGGGCGCAAAAGACTCGGCAGGCGCAATTCACACGCAGCTGCAAGAGCTAGAACAACTTGCTACCGCGATGCATGAGATGTCTGTCACCGCGACAGAGGTTGCTAATAATGCGCAAGGTGCGGCAAGTGCAGCCAAAGAAGCCGACCAAGCAACGGTTGAGGGGTCTTCTATCGTTGGTGAATCGACACAAACGATAAACATGCTTTCCGATAGCATTGACCTTGCAGTCGAAGAAGTACAAGTGTTGGAATCTGCTACCGCCAATATCGAAACGATTCTAAAAGTCATCAACGATATTGCGGACCAAACAAACTTACTCGCGTTGAATGCCGCAATCGAGGCTGCACGTGCGGGAGAATCTGGCCGAGGCTTCGCCGTTGTTGCAGATGAAGTACGTACACTGGCACAACGTACTCAAGAGTCGACAACAGAGATTCGTACTATGATTGAGCAACTACAATCTGGCGCTTCATCTGTGGCAAATGCCATGCATCAAAGCAAAGGTAGTGCTATAGAGGCCGTTGAAAAAGCGGGTTTAGCAAATAGTGCGTTACAACGCATTCGTGATGCGATTCAGCGTATTTCCGATATGAACTTGCAAATTGCCTCAGCAGCGGAAGAGCAAAGCCTCGTCGCTGAAGAGATCAACAACAATACGGTGAATATTAAAGACCTATCGACTCAAGTCGCCGAATCGGCAAATCGAACCAACGACGCGATGCAGGCGCAACAAGAAGATGTACATAAACAAGATCAAATCTTAAATAGATTTACTGTCTAACACTCATTTAAGCAAAAACAGCGAGCACCGGCTCGCTGTTTTTGTTTTTAACCCTCTACCCTAGTATTGGTCGATGTTACATGTGCCATGTTGTTGCTATTAAGCTCAACATTACAAGAACACCGACTATATGTCCTTTCAAGTTTAATTGAACTCGACATGGATATAGCGATCATTAGAACGACGATAATAGCGGTCGTCCACTTTTAGATAAGTGAAATCTCCAATCTTTATGTAGGTACTATTCCGAGGAATTCGGTCATGGTAATAGTAACTGCGCCTTGGTCGTCGGGTCTCCACATAAATAACGTCACGATGTTTGTGTTTATGCTTGTGCTTGCGCTTGTGTTTATGATGGTGGTGATGCGCATGATGGTGATCGTACCGATGTCCATGCTTATGCTTCGGGTCAGCCACCGCTTCTGTACTCAACACACCTAAAGACAACATAACGCCAACCATGGCAAAAGATAATTGCTTTGACACAACAGAGCCTCTTATTCATATCAACATCGATATAATAGAAGGGTGAATCACTGTACATGTCAGCCTTTCGCTAAGGAGTTTTACTAAAAAGTCAGCACTAACCGTGATTATCAGAGAAACGTCAAACATCACAAATGCTGATGACTTTGAGTGGCCTAGGTTCGGCTATGAATACAAAAAAGCCGCCCGTTTGAATACGAGCGGCTCAGTTTTTAAATAAGCTAGCGTGATTTTATACTGCTTGGGCAAACAGCAAGAAACAGCCGAATAGGAAGATCATGCTCATTCCCATTGCGCCGCCACCAGCTTCATAAATATTGTCATCTTCTACCGGCACTCGGCGCACTTTCATGGTCATTGATAATGGGACAAAGACCGCGAGAAACACAAGAATAATCCCCGCGTAGCTGAGAATAGCTAGGAAGTGTTCTGGCGCAAATACAGCACCTAATAGTGGTAGCACAAAAGTAGTAACAAAAATCACTGGCTTACTTGCTTTCAGTAGGTCTGCATTTTGATCGTATAGCGCCATTGCAACACCTAAGAACGACGTTAGCAGTGCCAAACCAGTAAACATGGATAGGATGAACTCTAAGCCCTCGTATTGCTGACCTAGTACCGAGATCAACTCTGTTACGTTGGAGTATTGAACAAGCTCATGAGGTGGTAGGTTGCCGACAACCGCTAACAACCATAACAGGTAACAAACAAGCGGAATAGTTGAACCCACGATAATCATATTACGCAGTTGTGTTTTACTCGCTTCTTTGTTGTAAGTTACAAGCGATGGGATCACGACCATAAAACCGAAACTGGTGAAAAGCACCGAACTGGTTTTGATAAGTGCCATTTTATCGTCGCTCACAACCTCATCAAGTCCTTCAAACGAGACGCTTGGTGCAAGCGCAAAAAGTGTCAGGATCAGCGCTACGATCATGCCTAGGAACAAACCGCGATTCAGCTTATCTACTACCCCTGTACCTGCCGAAACAATGATACCAACTAAAAGAGTAAAACCGACTTGGCTTGAGATCGTAGATGTTGGAAGCCCAATTGAGGCTGTTACTTTTTGTACGAGATCACCCGCACCAATGATGTAAGCCATTAATAGACAAACTAACAGGGCGTAAAGCAAGCTGTTGGTTACCAACTGGCCTCCTTTACCAAGCGTTTCGCGAGCAATTGCATTCATGCTCACACCACCACCTACTTTGCAACTGGCTTCAAGAAGGAGCAGCGCAGCATAAGTCGTTCCAGCCCAGATGAACAACATAAGAAGAGTGCCCCAAAGGAGGCCAAATTGAGCAAGCACCATTGGTATAGCAAGCATACCAGCGCCAAGAGCAGTACCTGCAACGATCAGGGAGCTACCGACAAGTTTTAGGTTCACGGTTAATACCTCTAAATTCAATCCGTTAATTTCTCGCCAGTTGTGCTTTATCTAAAGCACACAGCAAAACGCTCCGACTTAGTCAAAATTTGGTTACAAGAGCACTATGTTACAAGAGCCCTGTATGGCTAAGAAAACATGCAACAAAAGGTGGTTAATCATTTGCACATGAACACTTGAGAGTCATTTTTGGCGATGTCATCGTTGATGAAATGTGCGCAACTTTGGGTTCGAAGCAAAATTGTTCATCTTAATTCATCAACCCCATTCGTTATGAATGGATTTGGTTCGAAAAGATTGTAAGGCATAAGCAGGACGATTGAAAAGCAAAAGGTCAATCTTATAGCGATATATTTTAACAACTCTTATCTTTTACCTAAGATGTGTTGTTTTTTTCGTCACTAATTAGTCTTTTATCGCTTAAAGAGAAGGAAGAACGTGCTCAATGGCTCAATTTGGCTGGGTGTACAGATTAATTTACAGTTTAAGTGAAGGTGTTAGATTCCAAGGACGTAGCCTAGATCGGACAATATCGCTATTATTCGCTGCGTACCGACACTGTTCGGTTCACATACCTCTAAACACTGATTTACGGTTCGAAAATATAGGTAAATGAGTGTCCGAATGCTGGGTGTGGTTCCCCAGCATTTGCATCCTTTCTTTTAGATGTCATCAATTGATCGAAATTGCGTAAATCTTGTATCGCCCGACTTTACGACTGTGTTAATACGCTTTATCTAGCGCGCCAATGATATAAGTTAACACTGGAATACCCATATCGGCGACCTGCTTCTCAGTCTCACTCATGTTTTCATGCGCCATCCGCAGCTCTACTTCACTTATCGATTCTTTGTGAAGGTAAAGCTCTTTGTAGTTCATCAATCGCTGTTGTGACTGTTGAATCAGTGTCACAACATTCTCTTTAGTCTCACGATGTTGCTGATCAATTTCACTAAATAAATGATCTAAAATGCGTTGCATTTTGCGAATAGAAGCTTTCGTTTCTATTGATTTGTATGATTGATACTTTTCCATTGAGTTAATAACTGACTAAAATATTTACGTTTTTATAAGACAGTTATTTTTATACTGATTGCAAAGCAGGTAAATATGTGGTGGTTAAACTGGTCCACTTCTTGCTCCGTTTAGGTCAAAACTGTCCTTTCAGGAGAGCACATGCAGGTAGACCCTATAATTCAAGCACTGATCGCAAGACGAAAATCGAATGGCCTCTCCCGTGAGCAAATGGCAAACATCGCTGGAATGAGCGTAAAAACATATCAAAGAATCGAGCGCGGAGAGTCCGATCTTAAACTCTCACAATATCGTGCCATATTGCGTTCGCTTCATTTGACTGACCTAGATATTGCCTTAGATGTACGTGATGTTCAGCATGTCACAGCAAATGACTTAACGGCCGTGGCGCGATTGCTCTCACCGGAAGCTCAGTCCCTGCTCGTTCGCCTGTTATCGTTAATCCTTGAACAAAAGAACAAGAAAGGTGATTAACCACATTACTCATACCCAAACGTGAATGTCCTGTTGAGCGTTGAAACATGAATCGTTTAGACAAAAATAAAACTCGTCAAATGACGAGTTTTATTCTTTATATCAGTCCGTTACTCTAGGCTTTTTAATTCCGATGTATCAACGCCTTTTATTGCATCTTTCGCCACTTTATCAGGATCAAAGACATCACGTTCTTCATACGAATTATCAATCATGCCTTGTCCTATCGCGGTCGCCTGCTTTTGTAACTTGTTACCCTCTACCTCACCAGCATCCCAGCCTTGTCGATAATCTGAGTCGGTTTGATACCTTGTTTCGTCCTTAATATAGTGTTCAAAATCATTCCCTGCCTCTTGCATACCACTATGCCGACCGTCATGAAAGCCTTGGATATAAGCTTCATCATAACCGCTCTCTTTTAACGCGCTGTCACTCGTACCACAGCCTGAGAGGAGAACAAAAAATAGCGAAACGAATACCTTATGAAACATATTTAGGCCTCAAAGCTTTCAAATAAATTAATCATAGTTCGCGATTTCAACTTCTGCTTACTTCAGGCTATTAGATAGCACTGTGACTCGACGAAGCCTGTGAACTTGAGTCCCTACAGTGAGTACAAAGCGGGACAAAGCATCACACCTACTGATAAACATTATACTCAACGCGCGTTTAATACTTCCATCGCAAGTGCTTCATCATCTTGCTCAGCCAAACCACTGATACCAATTGCACCGACGACTTTCCCCTCTTGTTCTACAGGTACACCACCCATAAAGCCTGTGATCTTCGGGTCAGTCCAATAACTCAACTGCTTACCCGTCTCACGAGCCCAAGCACCCAGATTGCCGCTAGGCTGACGGTCTCTAGCCGAGGTGTAAGCTTTGTTATGTGCCAACAAACCTGCTTGCACACTCACATCATCCATTCGGGCAAAACCGAGCAATTCTCCATGTGTATCAACCACGGCAACCGCAATGTTCTGCTTGCGAGCAGTCGCAATTTCCAATGCCGTTTGAATCAGAGTTTGAACTTGTACGTATTTCATTTTTCTCTCCTACGGGATCTCATGACCAAGGGTTTTCTCGAACAAGCCATACCAATGGCTACGTGATAGCGTGACATTCTCTACTTGAGCACAAGCGCGAATACGCTGTGGGTTTGCAGTACCAATAACAGGCTGAATTTGGTTTGGGTGACGCGTTAGGAAGGCTAAAACAATCGCCTCAGACGACACGCCATATTCAGCTGCTAGCGCCATCACCATCTCCGCCGTCTGTCTGGTGTTGTGATCATCAGAATGTAAACCACGCTCTGAGAATCTTCCTTGCGCCATACTGCCCCACGCTTGCAGTTGGATATTATGCTTACGGGCATGTTCCAGTGTTCCCGCAACGTAGTCAGATTCCGACGAAGGAAGCCCCATGCCTTGCTTAATAAAGTCAGACTTAGCCAGACTCATTTCCAACTGGTTCGCCACAACAACTTCGCCCGTTGCTTGTTGAAGAAGGTCAATTTGAGCACTGTTCATGTTAGAAACACCGAAGTGGTTAACTTTGCCAGCTTGTTTCAGGGCTTTTAGCGTTGTGCCCAGTTCTTCAAATTCAACCAAAGGATCAGGACGATGCAGCATCAAAACATCAAGATTTTCCACGCCAAGGCGTTCAAGAATGCCCTCAACAGAAGCCGTCACCCATTTGGCAGAGAAGTCATACTGCTTAACACCTTGCTCATCTCCTAGACGGATGCCGCACTTTGATTGCAGATACATTCGTTCTCGTAAGGTTGAGTCATTGGCTAAGATGCGCCCAAACACTTCTTCAGCCTTACCGAATTTGTAGATATCCGCATGATCAAAGAGATTGATGCCAACCTCTAATGCTGCCTCTACAGCGGCATAAGCTTGGTTTTCATCTTGGGCGGTTAATGGGTTGCGATTCCACTCCCCTCCAAGTCCCATACAGCCGAAGACCAAGCGGCTAACGTTAGGTAAGGTTTTGGCGAGCGGTAGTGTTGGATTGTTCATCGTTATTCTCACTTTTCCGATTTCTGCATCTTCAATTTCTTAAATTAACTCGAACCATCTTACCGTTCGTAAAAATTAGTTTAATACCGTAAAATCGAATTCATTATCCTCGTTACCGAACAATTAAAGCGAGCAATAAAGATGGCAGATTATAAGAGAATCGAAAAACTGATGCTGTTTGCTGAAGTGGCTCAAACACTCAACTTTTCTAGAGCAGCAGAGCAACTTGGTATCTCTAAAAGTTACCTGTCGGAACAAATCAAGCGATTGGAATCGGAACTCGCAACGCCTTTGATTGTTCGAACCACACGCAGCGTGAGATTGACGGCAGAAGGTGAATCGATCTTTGCACAAGCGGAAGATCTCAAACGCCGCGTAATGGAAATGGAAAAGAGTTTAAGTCAGCGATCTGAACAAATAGACGGCCTGATTCGTCTTACCGCTCCCAAGATGTTTGCTGAAGCGGTGCTGCATGATTTGTGCGTAGCGTTTCGCGCTTTACATCCAAACGTAGAGTTCGAGATCCTTTCTAGCTATCAAGCGTTTAATCTGACAGAAACCAGCGTTGATTTTGCGTTTCGAGCGACAAGAACGCCGCCAGAGAATATGATTGCGCATCACCTTTTGGACTACCACCACTGGCTGGTTGCCTCTCCTCAGTATCTGCAAGAAGAAGGTACGCCGGAGACATTAGATGATTTACAAGAGCATCAATGCTTAACCACATTGCATCAAAAAGAGTGGCCGTTAAAAACGGGAACAGTTCAAACCCAAGGTTGGCTTTCAAGCAATGAAAACCGCTTACTCAAAGAATCAGCCCTGTCTGGCAATGGCATTGCTCGGTTAGCAAGTTACTTTGTCGAACAAGACGTTGAGCACGGCCGTCTAGTGCAGGTTTTATCGGAAGAAACCGACCACCAGCACAACGCGGTGTACTTGGTGTATCCGCAGCTCATCTATCAATCGGCGAAAACCAGAGCCTTCATTGAATTCGTGAAGCAGCACTTTGCTATATAACTAAGGCAGTTAATCCGCAGACCACACCGAGCGAATATCTGGCCAACCCCAGTTAGTAAGAGCGACGTCTTCTAAAACACCTTGGAAACGCAAAGTTTGTGTATGGTGGAACATGGGTGCAATCCAATACTCGCTGATCAACGTCGATGCAATTGGCTCCAATGCATTAAGGTAGTCCTCAAGTGGAACGAAAGATCTGACTCTCTGTAGTTGTTCATCTAACCATTGTGCGTTCTTTTCTCCCAAAGTGTGGAATAGCACAGCGTTGCTGAAGAAGTTCGTGAACGCAGAGGCATGACGATTATCATCTAGGTTTATGTTCGTTACGACCATTGTCTCATTTAGCTCACCGTTCTTAGCCTTCTCGTTCAGCTCACGGTAGGAATACATAACAATTTCTACTTTACTGCCAACACTCGCCAAACGATTAGAAATAGCCCGCGCACAGCGACGCAACGCGGTATAGTTATATCCTGCTATGGTAATGTGTTTAGGTAACTTAAGCGGCTCACTAAACGGACGGAGCACTGGCTTCCAACCTGGTAGCAGGTTATAAGCGGGTATACTCCCAAATACAATATTCTCGCGGCGCATCACTTCGGCCAAGTGCTCAGGTTGAATTAGCTCACTAATATAACGGCGCTGCGCTAAAGAGAGTTTGTGCTTAGCGTGCTGATTAAATAAGGCGAATAAGCAACCATCTTCTATTCGACTACGCTTGCTCGCCGATGAGTTTTCTCGGTTTTGCGTCGACATATAGTGTCCACACAAATCCTCCTCGGGCGAAGTATCCCTTTGCAACGTATTTGCTGCCAATGACGGGTTCTCCATTTGCTCGTCATTAACAATCCAGATAGTCACCAAATCCGTTAGAACTCTACATGCATAGTAACCATTAAATGCTTGCAGTTTTAAACGACTTTCATTGTGCTCGACAACAGAGAATGGGCCACTTCCGACCACCAGCTTGTTATTCGCTACGTTAACTTGGCTTACTGGTTGAATGCCGTATTTCACTCCAGAAATAAGTCCAGCAAAGCCCAAGTCAGCTCGATTAAGCTTAAAAACAACTTTCAATGGCGTTGGCGCAGTAATGTTAGCAACATGTGCCAACTCTTTTTCGTAGTACTGTAGTGAACTCAACTTTGCAAACAAGCTAACCACTGTTTCTGCATCAATGGAATTACCATTATGAAAAGTCAGACCTGGACGAAGGTAGAAAGTCCATTCGTAGGTGTCTTCGTCATAACGCCAGTGATGTGCGAGTTCTGGTTGCACTTTCCCATTGTTATCACTCGAAACTAAGCAACAATAGATTTGCCTTAATAAGAAACGTTCGCTGCTACGCTGAAGTTGATGTGGAACGACGCGCTCAAACATTCGCTTATAGGTTAATTGAATATTGAGCTGTCCTTCTTGCACAGAAGCACCAGACGTTGTTTTTAACAAACGGCCAAATGCCAGTTCGTCTTCATCTAATATCGCCAGCGCTTTTTCATACTTGCCTAACTTGATACGTTCAAGAGCCAAGCTCTCTTTTAAAACGTCTAACTCCATATTCAGAATGAGAGTCGATCGTTGGTTCCGCCCAGCTTTCGGATGCCAGCTCAACCACGCCTTCTGCTGCATTTGCGTTAGCAGGCTACGAGCATGCCGAGAAGAAGTGAACATGATGTCGGCAATGTCCTGTAACGTGGTTTTTGTTTCATCACCAACGCTAAACGAGAGTAATCGTTGGTAATAGCGAAACAAATTGAGATCAGACACTGAATCAACCTTAGATCTGTGAAGTTTGTGGATAGGAATAGTTTACTTAAGTTGGCGGTAATAAAATAAGAAAACTTCCTAATTATCTGTTCCCCTTTTCCACAATTAACCTCCAAATTCGGCTTTAAAGCCCCATATATTTACGTTATTAGGAAAAAAGCCAACAAAAGCACTCTCTTTTTTATATCCCCTTTTATACACATAATTTACTCGTCAGCTAAAGGAGGAAAAAATGAAGAAGCCAATGATGGCGTACTTTTTTCAGCAACGCCTAGCTCAATCGAGTAATAAAATAGAAGTGATGACTCTGGTTTATCTTAACGATATGTTCCAGTGGTCATAGCCTAACCTCAAGCAGAACTTAGCTCCTGATACTACACCCCCACTTCGTTGTATCTTAAGTTCTGCTTTTTCATCTTTTGCACTCTACTACCTTATTGCAGGTTACTAAAAGTTAACTAGTTGAAACACCGCAAAACAGAGTCTACATTGAAGTCTCATCCCCCAATCGCTTTGTTGAGAAAGGGGCATTCATGGATATACACCACCAATTCGGGAGTCAATATGGCAACTTCAGTGAAACTTAAAGCGGGCGACAGCTTCCCTCATCTTCAAGCCACTTTGCTAGATGGTTCAAGCGTAACGTTGGGTCAGCCGCAAGGTGATGCGACTTGGCAAGCAGTATTCGTTTATCGTGGTAAACACTGCCCTCTTTGTACTAAGTACCTCAACGAGCTTGAGAGTTACAAACAGGCTTTCGCTGATGCTGGCGTCGATATTCTTGCCGTTTCTGGCGATTCAAAAGCACAGCTAGAGGGGCATCTAGAGAAACTCGAAATCAGCTTCCCTATCGCTTACGGCCTGACCGAAGAACAAATGAAAACGCTAGGCTTGTATGTATCTATTCCTCGATCTGAACAGGAAACCGATCATAATTTCGCAGAACCAGGTCTGTTTGTGGTGAATGAACACGGCGACTTACACGTGGTGGATATTTCAAACAACCCGTTTGTTCGCCCTGAGCTTGGCGCGCTATCACGCGGATTGGCATGGATTCGCGATCCAAACAATAACTACCCTATCCGTGGCACATTGGATTACTAATATCTTCTACACCCAAGTAAACTTTCTATCCTTAAATAAGCTAGGATTCTTGCCTTAGTGAGAATAACTTGGAATGCATATCAGATCCGTGAGATCTGATATGTATAAACAAGTTGGAAATAAAGTCCTTGTTCATTATACAACGTCTTGATGAAAAACAAGATCAGTGAAGCCCAGACTCCCCTCAAACAACGTTAAGTATTTACTTCTAAGTCACTTTCACGATAAACACATGAAATTAAGACTAAAAACTTAGACTTAACGGATATATAAATCATAACGGTACCTACACAAGTAGTTGGCTAGCGATTATTATCCTATTGCAACTCACAATTGTGCAAATCTAATAATTCATACCATAAATGAAAACATAGATACCGTAAGAGACAAAATAAAAGCAAACGATTAAATTACCAATAAAACACCGTTCAATTAAAATAAAAAACATTTCACTTTATAAAAATGTAATTAATCGTTATTTGCAATCACACATCTTAATTGAGAAATACAGTATGAATAAAATCTCTTTGTTTTATATGGCCGTTTGTATCGGATTAGTTGGATGCGGTTCAGGAGGAAGCGACAACGATCCAGCAAAAGATATACATCCCACCATTTCAAATCCGGAACAAGTCAACGCAATGACGGTGGACAAAGGTCATTTCTATTGTTCTGTAAACCAACAAAAACTGGAACACGGAGGGACATCTGCAACTATGTCCTACCTGATTGAAAAGAAAAGAAATTCTACGGTTGTCGACGATTATGAATGTACCGAATACGGTTTAAAGAAAGGTGAGTCAATTATCGTCACTAAAAGTGCAATTGAAAACTTTTCATACTCAAAACATTATAAAAGCACGAAGAAGAATGACATTAATAGGTTTAAAATCATCTACCCTACAGGGCTTACGACTCCGATTAATAAAGATTATGAAAAAATTACGATCACGTATAATACGGAGAGACCTGACGTTAACATTAAGATAATTCAATATTTTGACGAAAAGTCTAAATTATATACCATCAAAAAATATAAAAGCCACGTTAACGACAACTCACCAATAGGTTTAGTTGAGAAAGAGGAATTCGATAAATATTCCGATTTTGAAAAGAAACTGGAATTAAATAGTGCTTTTTTAAATTCAACTGAAGTGAGTGATTTATTCTACAACTTATTAAGCATGATAAAATAATAACTAAAAATCAAAAACTTAAAAAGTACGATTATGCTCAAGTAGCTTCGATATGCCTGACTAGAAAGAGTACGTTGTTTTACGAAACAAATTACGATTTGAATAAAGCACATCTAAGTTACTTGGGTATAAACGGCGATGTATTGTTAATCAGCTTTCAAAAGAGAGTGACGTTTGCGATTAACTACTTTGGTCTTAACGAAACTCAATTTGATGCTTTTCAGACCAAATTCGCAAATCATCAAGAATCTTAAGTGCGGTACGGCCGAACTCTGTTAGTTCATAGCTGACTGCAATTGGGCGGTCGCTGATCACTTTACGCACCACCATACCTTCCGCTTCTAGCTCTTTAAGACGTTGGTCGATCATCTTTTTACTTGCACCGCCTAGCATGCGTGCTAAGTCATTGAAACGAACTGGGCCGTCTTTCAAATGATAAATCAGAGAACCTTTCCATTTACCACCAATTAAACGCATCCCTTTCTCGATAGCACATGGCTCCGCACATACGTTCGCCACTGACTTACGACCTTTGCTATCTACACTGATTCTGCTTTCCACAATACACCTCAAGATACGCACCTAATCTAGGTAACGAAAAGTAAGCTAGATACATTTAGTGCTTTAGAGTAATAAAAACGTCACCTCGCCGCAAACAAATAAAAATGGACCGCGTACAGCAGTCCATCTCAATTCATCATTCAGTTCGCACTATCTTTCTAAAAGGATTAGAAGTTTTCGTTAATGTGAGCTTCGAAACGAACAAAATCGTTTTCGATATCTGCGTTCTTCATCACATCATAACAAGCGAATGTAGGTAATGCTGACATACCAAAGAAGCGGAAGTTAGCGTGCATGTGGAACATCAAATCATCCACGCCTTTACCTTGGAATAGGTATTCGCTCTCATCATCAAACGATTCTTCTGGCGCGTTGAATGTCAGTGAAAGCATGTATTTGCTGTTGGTTTGAGTACCGCCTGTACCATAGTTTTTCTTTGGTTCTTCTGCGCTACGGCCATCAAATGCACACAGTGCGCCGCCCATACCCGCAGTAAACACGTCGTCCATGTATTTTTTGAATGACCAAGGCACAGACATCCAGTTGATTGGGCTTTGGATGATCACGCGATCAGCCCATTCAAAGTGTGCGAGTTGCTCATCTACGTTGATCTCATCTTGCATTGTCACAACGCGAACTTCATGGCCTTTTGCTTGCAGAAGCGTCTGTGCTTTGTCGACAAGAGAAGCATTTAGACGACCTTCTGAATATGGTGATGGTTCGTGTGCATTGATGATCAGTACGTTGCTCATGGGATTACCTTTAAATAAGTTCACAAGATGACGCAGTAACCATTGTGCGTCGGATGTGGTTTATTATGGTAACCTAGAAATATAGTGCAATTAGTTAACTTTTAGTAACCTACTTAGTTTTTAATTATATCACTGTTTTTAAAAGATATATTTTTTCAACTTTTTATCCATCGTTATTTCACGATTAATTTTTTCATCGTTTTGTTGCATCTTCCACAGAGCAGGCGTACACTTTATCGCAATTCGACGATTAACTATTAAGGCCAGCGAATGAGTGATAAGTGCAAGGACACGTGCGAAGTCGTTTTTCAGACAACGCAACAACAGCTCGAGAAAGAACAAACTCTAGCAGCGCAAGCAAAAGCTTTGTCGCATCCAGCACGTTTGCGCATTCTGCATATCCTGCACACGCTCGATACCATGGGCGGTTGTTTGAACAGTGATTTGGTTTCTGAACTGGGTCTTGCGCAATCTACTGTTTCCGAGCACTTGCGTATTCTAAAGCAAGCAGGCTTTATCAGCGCCGAGCCAAACCCACCTAAGGTGTGTTACCGCATTCAACGCGACGCGTTTGATCAGTTCAATCTAGGATTTTCCAAGTTATTTGATTAATGCCCTTTGCACGCTGTTCAGGCGTGCAGAGATAAACTATACCTTTAACTATCGCCTTTCGACGATAAACGAATAAGAGAACACTATGACTACTCAAGTTTTAAATAGTGCCAGCGACAAAATGAGCTTCTTGGACCGTTACCTAACGGTGTGGATTTTTGTGGCAATGGCAATCGGTGTAGGTATTGGCGCAGTATTCCCTCAAGTTGCTGAGTGGAACGAGTCAATGTCAGTTGGTAGCACAAACGTACCGCTAGCGATTGGTTTGATTTTGATGATGTACCCGCCACTCGCAAAGGTGAACTACAACTTGCTAGGCACAGTGACGAAAGATAAAAAAGCGATCACGCTGTCTTTGGTCATGAACTGGATTGTCGGCCCTATTTTGATGTTCATCCTTGCATTGACTTTCCTAGGTGATCATCCGGGTTACATGGTTGGTATCATTCTGATTGGTCTTGCTCGTTGTATTGCCATGGTATTGGTATGGAACGATATCGGTGGCGGTAACAAAGAATACGGTGCAGCCCTAGTTGCACTAAACAGCGCTTTCCAAATCGTGACTTACAGTGTGATGGCATGGTTATTCATCACTGTGTTGCCACCAGTCTTTGGTTACGAAGGTTTCGTGGTTGATATCTCGATGATGGACATCGCGGAAAGCGTTCTGATTTACCTTGGTATCCCATTCCTAGCGGGCTTTCTAAGCCGTAAATGGCTGGTCGCTGCGAAAGGTGAGCAATGGTACAACGACGTGTTCATCCCACGCATTTCACCAATTACCCTTATCGCCCTACTTGCGACCATCGTACTGATGTTCAGCTTAAAAGGTGAGATGATTCTTGAACTGCCAATGGATGTATTCCGTGTAGCAATTCCACTGGCTATTTACTTTGTGTTGATGTTCTTTGTCAGCTTCTTCGTTGGTAAGAAAATGGGCATTGACTACGACAAAAACGCGTCGATTGCTTTCACGGCAACAGGCAACAACTTTGAATTGGCTATTGCGGTTTCTATCGCGGTGTTTGGACTAAACTCAGACCAAGCTTTTGCTGGTGTCATTGGCCCGCTGATCGAAGTGCCTGTGTTGATTGCTTTGGTGAATGTAGCATTGCGAATGAAAGCCAAATATTATGGCTAACCTAAAAAGCACAAAAAATACAAAAGCGGTAAAACATTAACTCACTACCGTTTTAATATACTCGCTGGGCGTTAGGCCGAACTTACTTTTAAAGCGTTGGCTAAAACGCCCCTCTGACTGATAACCACACAACTGTGCGAGCATAGCAACGTTATACGAGCCATTTTGCATCAAGTAAAGTGCGTGATTTAAGCGCACTTCCGCCAATACTTCACGATACTGGGTACCTTCTTGTTTCAGTTTGCGTATCAATGTTGCTCGGCTCATAGCAAAGTGCCCCGCGACCATGTCTAATGGATGCTCCTCCCCTGGAGAGCGCGATAAGTAACGACTAAGTTTCTGACTAAAAGAGATATGTGAACTCGAGAATAACCGATGCAATAACCCTCTCTCAGCTAGCTGCTGATATAGGCCCATAATCCAATAGCGTTGTGTCGCTTCACTTAAGCTTTCCCGCTCAAACGAAAACAAAGCATTTAACGTCGCTTGCAATGCTTTATCTGTCTCAACAACGGGTACATAGTTTCCTAATGCGTTGCTCATGCTTAGCTCCAACATTTCATCGCTAGGCACACAGTAAAAACTGAACATTCGAGAAAGAAATCGCCCTTGTAGAGGAAGATTTTCAAAATTTAGGGATGCATTTGCTTCACAAAGCATGATATTTGGATGATGGATGTCGAGTACTTCATCTTTCCAGAAAAGATGTTTACTCCCCTTAACAATCTGAATAAGGCTTGGGGAGTGAATCCTGACATTACGAAGCTTCTGCTGCTGCTCCGCACGAAACAGCGTAACCTGATATTGGTGACCCATTCTCTCCCCTTATATTCAATTATCGCGTGTAAGTCGTGGTTAATGTCGCTTTACCCAAAGCAACACTATTCAAAGTAAACCCTACAATGGCTGGTGGCGTGTTTTCATCCAATTTCAGTTCTTCAGTTGGCAATGCCCACACCGTAAACTGGTAACGATGCATCCCATCATTCTTTGGAGGACACGCGCCGCCGAACCCCGTTGTGCCGTAGTCAATACGAGATTCTTTGCCGCCTAACTTGTTCATATCAATGCCTCGAGGCAGTTCGCTAACGGTGGATGGAATATTAAACGCTATCCAATGCCAAAAACCACTGCCTGTTGGCGCGTCGGGGTCATACACGGTGATCGCAAAACTTTTTGTGCCCTTTGGAGCTTCTTTCCACATCAATTGTGGTGATTGATTCCCGCCATCACATCCCCAACCAGAGTATTCAAATGTCTTCGCCATCGGGTGGCCTTCTTGAATATCTCTACTCACGAGTTCAAATGCATGGGCAGAACCGACCGCAAAAACACTCAATGCCAAAACTGATTTGTAGATCGCTTTCATGTTTTTCTTCCTTTCAATGAATTCAACACTAGTGTAAGTACCCAGCAGTCCGAATTCTTGTCAGTAAGTATCAAAAAACACAAAATAATCTATAATTTTGACACTTTAAGATTCTAACACAAATTTCTTACTCTCTTAATTGCACTTGGTTTATGCTAATTAATCGCTCACGGAACAAGGAAGGAAAATGGAATTGGATATCAACGTGGTGGACGCCTTCACCGATACGCAATTCAAAGGCAACTCAGCAGCGGTGATACCGTTAGAGGAATGGCTAGCCCCAGAATTGATGCAAAATATCGCGACAGAAAACAACTTGTCGGAAACGGCTTTTCTAAAATCCATTGGCGCAAACCGATATGAGATTCGTTGGTTCTCTCCTATAACTGAAATCGACTTTTGTGGACACGCCACACTGGCCTCTTCGTTAGTGCTGTTTGATGAGCTTGGCATTAATGGCACGATTGAATTTCATACTCTGGAAGTAGGAACCCTCACCGTGGAGAAGAATGCGCAAGGTAAGATCGAGATGACGTTTCCTGCTCGTCCTCCAAAAGCCGTTTCTGAGATTCCCCTAGCATTAATTGAAGGCTTAAGTTGCGATGTGGAACGCGTACTGCTTAGCCCTCAAGCGTATTTCGTGGTGGTCGACAGCCAACAGGAGGTACTTGAGGTTCAATACCGTTCAGAGCACCTCAAGACACTCGCTCCTTACGATGTGGTCGTTACCGCAAAAGGCGATCAACAAGACTTTGTATCTCGTTACTTTTGGCCTGCAAATGGTGGTGACGAAGACCCAGTAACCGGCTCGATTCACGCTGGATTAGCACCATTCTGGGCAGAAGAATTAGGCAAAACATCACTGGTTGCTTATCAAGCTTCTCAGCGCGGAGGAATTTTGCATTGTGAAGTTACTGGCGAACAAGTAAGAGTATCTGGCGACGGCGTGCTCTACATGAAAGGCAAGATTTTTGTTTAAATGATATTCATGTAATCAACTTAAAAGAGCCAAGTAAAGCACGGCTTCAGCAGGATAAAGCCAGTTTCAATAATTAATCAATTGATGAATATTGAAGGAATTAACTTCCTAGCCGGACAAAACTGACTCACGTTACACTGAATGCAGTCCCACACTCTTCTATAGCTTGATACGAGTTCGAGCTCACCTTCTTAGAGGAAGCGTCGCATGATGAAGCGAATCATTCTTGGCACCCTAGCCCTGACTCTTTTAACTGCCTGTTCCAAAGATGACGGACAGCAAGCCCTTGGCACACTAGAGCGTGACCGTGTAACTTTTACTGCAACCTCTAGCGAGATAATTCGTGCTCTACCCATCAAGGAAGGCAGCCAAGTCACCGAAGGAGAAGTGCTGGTTCAGCTCGATACAAAGAACCAAGAAGCCGTTTTAGCTCACGCCGTAGCCGAACAAGCCAAGGCTGACGCCTATCTTTTAAAATTGACCAATGGTGAGCGACCAGAAGACATTGCCGCAGCGCAAGCTCGCGTTGCCAGAGCGGAAGCTCAATTGGTTGAAGCGCAAAAGAACTACCAACGTAAAGCAGAGTTAGTTCGTAAGAAACTCATCAGCCAATCAGAAAAAGACACCGCTTTAGCGGCCAGAGATTCTGCTCGTGCGGAGCTAGACTCCTCACAAGAAGAGTTCAGCAAACTAACAGCAGGCTCTCGCCCTGAAGATATTGAACAAGCGAAAGCCGCACTCATGGCAGCAAAAGCCGATGTGGCACTGCAAGAACAGAAACTAGCAGAACTCACCATCACCGCCACGAGAGATGGCTTGTTAGATAACCTACCGTTTAACCTTGGCGAACGCGTCCCTGTGAATGGCGTGGTTGCTGTAATACAAGCCAGCCGCGTCCCATACGCTCGCGTTTATGTTCCTGCTAACTATCGAGTCGACTTTGTGCCGGGTAAAACGGTTAACGTGCATGTAGATGGCGTTGAGCAACCATATAGTGGCACCGTTCGTTGGGTTGCGACTGAGCCTTCATTTACGCCTTATTTCGCGCTTACCGAGGAAGAACGCTCGCGTTTGATGTACCTTGCAGAAGTCGACCTCCAAGACTCAGCACAATCCTTGCCTTCAGGTATACCAGCGCAAGTGGATTTGGTGGAGTAAGCCAATGACCGAATACGCGATTCAAGCTGAAAATGTAGTGAAAAAGTTTGGTGAGTTCACCGCCATCAACAACATCACGCTTAATGTGCCCAAAGGCAGTATTTATGGTTTTCTTGGCCCCAACGGCTGCGGTAAATCAACAACCATTCGTGTGTTGACTGGCTTACTTAGCCCAAGCGAAGGCAATGTCGATGTACTCGGGCTAGAGATACCAAAACAATCTGAGCTTCTGCGCCTCAAGATTGGCTACATGACGCAAAAGTTCTCGCTTTATGATGATCTGACGGTTCAAGAGAATCTTGAGTTTATTGGACAAATCTTTGGTATGGAAACCAAGGCGCTGAAAGCTCGCATCGAAGAACAACTATCCACCTACGGCCTCGACCAACTGCGTAAACAGCGCGTGGGCGGAATGAGTGGCGGCCAGAAACAACGCTTGTCTCTCGCCGCAGCGACCATGCATAAACCAGAACTGTTGTTTCTTGATGAACCCACGTCTGCGGTTGACCCAGAGAACCGACGCGATTTCTGGGAGCAGTTGTTTGATCTCTCTGACCAAGGCACGACGATTTTGGTCACAACGCACTACATGGATGAAGCGGAGCGTTGCCATCGTCTGGCTATTATGGAGGCTGGGGAAATCCGCGCCGATGGTGAGCCAGAAGAGCTTATGGCGCAAATGGGCGTTAACATCGTCGAAGTCAAAGCGGATAACTTACGCGAGCTCAAAGAGAAAGTCATTCAGCGTGAAGAGGTACGCTCAGCCGCACAGCTCGGCATTCGCTTACGCATTTTGATCCACCAGCACATCGAACAACCGATCGAGTGGTTAACCCAAACCTTTCCAGAGCTTGATGGCTGCGAGATGAACATTGCTCGCCCGAGCTTGGAAGATGTGTTTGTCAGCGTTACGGGAGAAGGTCGCCAATGATGAAATCTATTGCCCGTATGAAAGCGGTGATGATCAAAGAGATCCGTCAGCTTTCACGTGACCGAATTACCTTTGGCATGGTCGTGATGATCCCGTTGATTCAGCTTTTGCTGTTCGGCTTTGCCATTAATACCGATATTCGCAACATTCCCGTTGGTGTCGTCGATCAAAGTGGCAGTACTGCTGGGCGTGTGATCACCGAGTCCGTCAAAGTCACGCAAGTGGTCGATGTGGTTGAAACCTTTGCTACCGCTTCAGAAGCCGAGCAAGCCATTCAAGACGGCTTGGTACGAGCAGCTTTAATTCTACCTAGCGACTTAACCCAACGTATGGTGCAAGGTCGAGAGCTTGGCCAGTGGATAGTAGATGGTTCAGACACCATGATCAGCTCTGCGATTCTCTCGCTACAAACCATGCCGTTAACGGATTTTGATTTTGAGATACGCCCTGCCCCAACCAAAACCTTTGAAGTTGCGCTGTATTACAACCCGAGTCGGCGCTCGGCGGTGAACATTGTCCCCGGTTTATTGGGCGTGATTCTGACTATGACGATGATCTTGTTCACCAGTGCAGCCATTGTTCGTGAGCGGGAACGCGGTAATTTAGAGTTACTGATTACTACGCCAATCCACTCCATCGAACTCATGGTAGCGAAGATCATTCCCTACATCTTTGTTGGTCTGATACAGGTGTTTATCATTTTAGGCTTGGGTCATTGGATATTTGGTGTGCCGATAAACGGCGCCATTAGTCAGATACTGTTTGGCACGCTGCTGTTTATCGCCGCGAGTTTAACCTTAGGTTTGGTGATATCCACCATTGCGACGACACAGCTTCAGGCCATGCAGATGACGGTATTCATTCTATTGCCGTCGATTCTTCTGTCCGGATTTATGTTCCCTTATGAAGGAATGCCCGTCGCGGCACAATGGATATCAGAAGCCCTCCCTGCCACTCACTTTATGCGCATTATTCGTGGTGTGGTACTGCGCGGTGCAGACTTAATGGAGCTATGGCGAGATACTGTCTGGCTACTGGGCTTTACGGTAATAGGTTTAGTTGTTGCGTCATTGCGCTTCAAAAAATCACTCGATTAATCCATCAGATTTCAAACAAAAACGCCTCCGGATTTGGAGGCGTTTTTATTGAATCATCAATTATCGTAGCGATATCAGTAGTACTCACCCAAAGAGCAATCGTGCAGGTCTGAAATGCTATAACTTCTTAGCGAATTGATTTTGAAGTTGAAAACCACTTGTTTGCATACATTTCGACTGCGGTCGCTATAGGTAATGTAACCTTCGCTGTATGCACGTTTGCCGCTGGTTGAGGTAATGTCTGCGTTCAACTCCAGATGCGCCTTGTGCGCTTCTACACGTTCCATCATCTCATGTACGTCAAGCCACTCTTCACGGTTGGCCATTTGGATCAGCATCGATTCCGCCTGTGTTTCTAGCTTTTGCGGATAAACGTAAAAACGGTTATAGGCAAAATAGGCGCTCATTAAAATAAGTATTAACACTGCTGAGGTAGTTCTTGTCATACAAGTTGCCTCTTATCATTATGAATTTCTGCTTTTCTCTATATTCTCAGTATAGGAAGCGGATGGAGTTTAGGTTAAAGAATTCACCCAAATAACAACTTAAGGTCAGAGTCCGTCAATTCCATGACAAGCCACACCGCGATTTAACCTAATTCTAAATAACTAGACACTTTGCCAATAGAAAGTACTAACTCATTGCCCTATGAGCGTCGTCACCAACCTGTGATCAGAGCCATTCGGTTGATCTGTCGATGCTCTTGAACAGATTCTCCGACTTGAGTTTTCTGACTTAAGCCAGAGATGATCAATCCCTATCATGGCGAAAGCAGGAACCGGCAAGCCTTTCACTGATGTTGGCCAACTGGCAACGGATTGAGTTTGGAAACGAGAAAACAGCCCATTAAACCTTGGGCTTGCAGCAGAAAGATTGAAATCCCCTATCACGATCATTTCCGGTGTTGGATACAAATCAGTAAGGGTTTCTATGGTTCGAATCAGGGCATTGCGGCGTTGCCATAACGGCTCTGTTCTTGGCGAGGGAGGATGCGCCGTCATTAGGGTAATAGGGTTGTCCACTTGCCATGTTGCTCGAATCACCTCTTGACCATCTGGGGTGTGATAAATCGAAACTGGCTCCAAAGGATAGCGGCTCAAAATCATCTGATTTGACGGGTAACCAACACCGCGCTGGCCGCCATAATAGAAAGGATAAATGTCGTTGAGAAGATGAAGCTTCTCCCCCACTTGAGGCGAGAGCTCTTGCATCACCACCAAATCTGCAGGGTGTTTAAGCAAGTAATTAATGAACTGATTGATGTCTGGATTTTCGTAGAACAGGTTGAATTGGACTATCGCCAGCGGATTCTCGCAGGTGTGGTTGTTTGTGATTTGAGTGGGTAAGAAAAACGTAATCGAAGCGAAGCCGATTAAAGCAGAGAAAATGGCTTTCGCCCAGTGACAACAAACCAAAAGTACCAGAGCAAAACCTAGGTAGACGAATAAAAGGAGAGCGGGAATCGAGGTTAGATTCTCCGCCCACCAAGTATCATGATATTGCCTTGTCACCAGCCAAATTAAAGCGGGTAGAAACAACACAATCCATTTAACGACTCTTAGCACACGCACGGCTCATTTAGCGATTACATATCATAAGCTTATATGTAATCGCCCAACTCGCCAGTGCGCTGCTAACCTGTATCTAAACAGATTGGCCTAAATGGAATGAACCGCTTCCGTTGCAGGCTCCGTAAGTAGCGCCTTTTCGCTCACTTCCACTTTAACCGCAGCGACCTTGAACTCAGGGATCTTCGCATGCGGATCAGTCGCTGTTGTCGTTAGACGGTTGACTGGCGATTCAACAAAGTGGAATGGAATGAACACCACTCCTTTTTGAATACGCTTAGTCACAAAGGCATCAATCTCAATGCTGCCGCGACGTGTAGACACCGTCAGACGCTGACCATTACTGATGCCTAACGCTTCTGCGTCTTCCACGCTCACCATCGCGCGAGGGCCAGCAAGGTTATCCAACCCTTTGGTTTTGCGCGTCATAGTACCGGTATGGAACTGCTCAAGTACGCGACCCGTCGTTAACACAAGTGGGTACTCTTCATCTGGCAACTCAGCCGCATAACGGAACGGTACACCCACCATTTGCCCTTTACCACGAGTAAACTGGGTTTGGTGCATGATGCGAGTACCCGCAGGGTTGTTCTTGTTGCTCGGCCATTGCACACCGTTTGGCGTAATGGCATCCCAACGAAGACCCGCGTATTGAGGTGTCACTCGTGCGATTTCATTAGTGATATCAGACACGCAGTGGTAATCCCAATCACTACCCATGGCATTGGCGATTTCTTGAATAATCCACCAATCTTCTTTCGCTTCACCCGGCGCCGTGACAACCGGATTCACGCGCTGAACACGACGCTCCGTATTGGTGAAGTGACCCGCTTTCTCTGCAAACGAGCAAGAAGGCAGAACCACATCCGCGTATTGTGCAGTCTCCGTTAGGAAGATGTCTTGAACCACCAAGAAGTCGAGTGCTTCTAAACCTTCAATCACATGCGCTTGGTTCGGGTCACTCAATACTGGGTTCTCACCCATGATGTACATACCACGAACGTCACGATGGCAAGCCGCATCAATGATTTCTGTCAGGGTTAGACCTTGCTCAGAAGGCAGATTTGGCGCGTTCCATTCAATCGCAAACTTCTGACGCACAATTGGGTTGTATACCTTTTGATAGCCCGGGAAGCTATTTGGCAAAGCGCCCATATCACACGCGCCTTGCACGTTTGATTGACCACGCAGCGGGTTAATACCACCACCTTCAATACCGATGTTGCCACACAGCAATTGCAAGTTAGCGATAGAACGCACGTTGTCATGACCTGTCGTATGCTGAGTGATACCCATCGAGTAGTAAACAGCCGTACGATCTGCCGTACCGATCATGCGCGCCATTGCTTGAATGTCTTCGGCTTTTACGCCCGTCACCAATTCCACTTTATCGAGGTTGTAAGCTGGCGACATCACCTCTTGCAACAAGGTATCAAAGCCGTCGACACGTTCTTCGATGTACTCTTGATCGTACCAACCGTTCTTGATGATCTGTTGCATGACGCCGTTCAGGAGCATCACATCCGTACCCGGACGGTGCGCCATATACAGCTCTGCATGCTCTGCCATATCGACACGTTTCGGGTCAGCCACAATCAAACGAGCGCCGTGGTGACGAATTGCTTGTTTGATATGTGAAGCGATAATCGGGTGCGCCGATGTGGTATCCGAACCAATAATAAAGATCACATCAGAGTGCTTAATGCTTGGAATGTCGTTGGTCATTGCACCACTACCCAGTGACGCCTCAAGACCGGTTACACTCGATGCGTGACACAAACGCGCACAGTGGTCGACGTTGTTAGTGCCCAGTTCACGACGGACAAATTTTTGGAACGCGTAGTTGTCTTCGTTGGTGGTTTTCGCTGAAGAGAAACCCGCTAATGCGTTGCTGCCAAAATCTTGCTTAATGCCAGAGAACTTGCTCGCAATCAGTTGAATCGCCTCTTCCCAGCTTGCTGGCTGCAACCAACCGTCTTTGCGGATCAATGGCGTGGTAAGACGCTCTTCACTGCCAATGAAATCAAAACCAAAGCGCCCTTTCACACACAGCATGCCTTGGTTCACCGGCGAGTCACCGCCTTTCACGTAACGAATCGTATTGGTTGCTTCGTCCACGAACATAGTCAACTTACAACCCACACCACAGTATGTACAAATGGTGTCGACCGCTTTCAGATCTTCAGTACGGCCTTGCGAACGGTCACGACTATCGACCATTGCGCCCGTTGGACACACTTGAACGCACGCGCCACATTGCACGCAGTTCGAATCGCCCATTAGGGTTAAGCCATTCTTGTTACTTCCAAAGTGTGGACGGTCGTCAGGACGTAATGCAGGACGACCTTGTTTGTCGCACACAAAGTTCAGTACGCCGTGCACGGCTTTGTCACGACACGCTTGGATACACTGACCACAGCTAATACAGCGGTTGGCATCAAACTCAATAAACTCAGAGCTGCGGTCAACTTCGTACTTATGACGCAAGTCTTTCGCACGAAGATCTAACCAATCTTGATGCGATTTAATCTGTAAGGAGAAGTCAAAGCTTTGCTCAGCTTCATATTCGGTGGAGTAATCACGCAGCGCACAATCGGTATTTGCCTGACAGCCACATTCAAGGCAGCGCGCCGCTTCCTTCATCGCTTCTTCGTTATCAAAACCCAACTCCACTTCAGCGAAGCTTTGCTCGCGTTGTGCTGGAGTCAGCTCAGGCATGATAGATCGAGCGACTTTCTGGATGTTCTCGAAGTGAAGCGGATCGACTTGAGAGAGTTTCTTCTCTTTGCGCGAGTTGAACGCCGCCTTTGGCATATCCGCCATATCGCCATTCAAAAACAGATCAATGGCTTTTGCCGCAACGCGACCATCACCCACGGCTTCAACTGCCGTTGCAGGACCACGGCGGAAATCACCAATACTGAAGATGTTGCCCGTGCCTGTGTGCATGGTCTTTTCATCTGCATCAGAGGTGTTCCAGCGCGTTAGCGGAATAGATAAGTCTTCACCTTCTAGGAAGCTCAGGTCTGGCTTTTGCGATACTGCCGCAATTACGGTGTCGAACTCTTCGGTGAAGAACTCGCCGGTTGGTTTAGGGCTTCGACGACCAGATGCATCCGGCTCACCCAACGCCATGCGTTCTAGGCGAATCGCATTCACGCGTCCGGTTTCATCGGCAAGGTTTTCTGCCGGGTTAGTTAAGAAGTGGAATTTCACCCCTTCGTGTTCCGCTTCGACAATCTCGTAGTCTTCTGCCGGCATTTCGTCACGGGTACGACGATAAATCAACGTGGTGTCTGCACCAGCACGACGCGCAGTACGAGCACAGTCAATTGCTGTGTTACCACCACCGATCACCGCGACTTTCTGACCCGTTACATAGTTTTGCTCGGTAACGTAATCTTTGAGGTAATCAACGCCTAAATAGCAACCTTCAAGTTCGCTGCCTGTGTAATGCATTTCGACCGCTTGAGACGCGCCGACCGCCAAACACACTGCGTCGTATTCTTCGCTCAATTGAGAAAGCGTGAAATCCACACCCAGCTTTTGATTGGTGTGAACTTGCATGCCATTACGGCACATCAGTTCGATTTCTTTATCGAGAATGTCTTTTGGCAAACGGTATTCAGGAATACCGTAACGCAACCAACCGCCCGCTTTTGGCATGGATTCAAAGACCGTAACGTCGTAGCCTTCATTCGATAAGTAGTAGCCAGCCGTTAGACCACCAGGGCCACTGCCGACGACGGCAATGTTCAAACCTTTGCTCGGTTTCTTTTCTGGTACGTAGGCTTCATGCGCAGACAAATCCGCATCCGCGGCATGACGTTTTAGCTGACGAATTGCAATAGGCTCATCGACTAACGAGCGGCGACATTCACTCTCACAAAATGCCGGGCACACACGACCAATCGATAGCGGCATAGGAAGCGTACGCTTAATCACTTCAATCGCTTTTTGATGATCGTTCTGTGCGATGTGATAAAGGTACGATTGGATATCAACGCCCGCTGGACACGCGGTTTTACATGGCGCTTCACAATCGGCGTAATGGTCCGTCATGATGCGGTTGAGTGCTTTTCTGCGGTGCTCGCTTAATTGTTCTGATTGCGTGACCACATTAAGGCCGCGGTAAACTTCGAGTTCACACGCACGCTTAGTACCGCCACTTTCGACTTCAACTACACACAAGTCACACGGTACTTTTTCATTACTTTTGTTCATTCCGCACAGCGATGGGATCTCGACCCCACACACTTTTGCTGCTTCTAAAAGGGTTAGACCCTCTTCTACAATTCTATATTTTCCATCGATGACAATTTCTATCATGCAACCCCCGCAGCAAAGCAAATCCAAATCTGCACAAGTAAAACCATGCATTCTATAAGGATAATCATTTGTAAGACAAGTTAGTGTGATGTAAAACTTATAAACCACATTTTTCACGTGTCATAAAAAGCGAGGGCTTCTTTCGCTAACTTTCAACACTCGGTGTTTAACAAACGTTTTACTCCCTCGAAAGTGCGAAAACTGAAGGGGTGGACTATTTTGATAATAAGAGTAATAAATGATTGACCTTACCCTTAGGTTAACCTTTAGAATCGAAGGGTTTTCATCATTTTCATCAAACACATGGGAAAGGGTATGCACTTAAAATCGCTGCATACAATCTGGTTAACTCTCTTCACGACGCTAGTGCTATTGGTATCTAGTGTGGCGAACAGTGAGCCGTTGATGAATATTCAAATGATGTCTACTGGCATGGCTCACCATCCTTCTATGATGAGTGACAGCGAACACTGCGGTATGCCTGGCATGATGGACGTCTCCATGACTGACGGTTCTATGTCCGAAGATGGCGATGCAAGAGAAACCAGCATGAACTGTGGTGGAGGCTCCGGCATGGTTCATACCTGCTGTACTGCCGCGTGTACGATAGTTTTCGTCCCCCTACCGAATCCTATCAATAGCCCAATGCCCGTCGTCTATCGCGCAACTATTACTCCTGAAGTTGCTTCCCCAGTCGTACACGTCAGCCGCGACCTCTACCGACCTCCAATAGCCTAAATCCGTCCTAGCATTCGACCCTGCGCGTGTATCGCAGGTTGTTTTAATGCGCCTGAACGATGAGGTAACAAGGCTTTACTGTTCCCGCAATAAAATCCGCACCTCCATCGATCCGGCGAACACTGGATTTAGATTATGGATATCAAACCATACCGCTTAGCTGCACCTATTTTTATGGTGGCTCTGGTCGCTGCACCAACCTTGGTTAACGCCGCTGGTAAAGAGACGCACGCAGCACAACATTCCGAATCAAGTGAGCGAGCTTCAACGACCAAGCTTGCCCAACTGATCAACGTCGCTTTGAGTAACGATGGCAATCGTAAGCAATACTCAGCGCAATCTGCTGCCATGCGTGAAACGGGCGTCGCGAGTGCGACCTTGATGGACCCAAAACTAAAAGTAGGTTTTGGTGGCTTGCCTGTCGACAGCTTCAAATTCGATGAAGACCCAATGACCAACATCTCCGTTGGTTTAATGCAACAGTTTGAGCGTGGCTCTACGCTTGATTTACAGCATAAGAAAGCCAATCAACAAGCCGACGGCCTTGGGCTTCAAGTGCATGCTCGTGAGCTTGAGGTAGCCAACAGCATGACTCAACTTTGGTTAGAGCTTGGTTACCAGCAACGCGCTGAGCAAATCATGCTTGAGAATCGCAAGTTGATGAAGGAGATGGAAAGCTATATTCAAACCAACTATTCGATTGGTAAGAGTGAAGCGCAAGATCTGCTCAACGCCCAACTTCAAGTCAGCAAGTTGGATGAGAAATTGCAAGCCAACGCACAAATGCAAAATCGTCTTATCTCTCAACTCTCCGAATGGTTGGGATCAGACTGGCTGGCAAACGAACAGGCTCTGCACGCGAGCAATCAACTTAATTGGGACACACTGAACAGCAAACTTGCTGCCAGTCAGAATTCCACCAAGCATTATCAGCAACTCAGCCAACACCCGATGGTTAAGATGGCAGACGTTAGCATTTCTGCCAATAAAACTCAGGTGGAGATTGCTGAGCAAGCCTACAACCCACAATTTGGTGTCGAAGTAATGTACGCCTACCGCCAAGCCGACAACATGATGGGCGAACCCGCTTCTGACTTGGTTAGCGCTTACCTCACCATGGACATTCCATTGTTTACGGGTGACCGCCAAGATCGCAATCTCGCGGCCGCTCAATACCAAGTTGGCGCGGCACAATCACAAAAGGACACCTTACTAACGCAGATGAATGCCAAGGTGAACACTCTTTTGGTTGATCGCGGCAACTTAACCCAACGCTTAGAACGTTATCAATCCACCTTATTGCCTCAAGCGAAAGCGCGCATTCAAGCCGTCGAGCGGGGTTATCAAAACAACACAGCGCAGTTTAACGATGTGATTTCTGCCACGACTGATGAGTTGGCTCTGCGATTGGAGCAACAACGTCTGCTGACCGATCTCAACATCGCAAACAGCAATTTAGCCACCCTGCTCGGTGGTTTCGACTATCAAGTCGAGCAACCAGAACTGTCTGAATTTAAAAAATAATAAGGTAAAACAATGAAAACATTTAAGATTGCAACCATCGCGCTGATTGTTGGTGGTGCTTTAGGGTTTGGTGCTAATCATTTTCTTACGGGCTCGGCTCACGACATGAGTGCGATGGGTGGCGAATCTGCTGCAAGCTCTAATGATCCCCTTTACTGGGTTGCCCCAATGGATCCGAATTACAAACGCGACAAGCCGGGTAAGTCCCCAATGGGCATGGATTTGATTCCGGTTTACGCAGAAGACCTATCCGGTGAACAAGACGCACCGGGTACAGTGACTATTGACCCTTCAGTAGAAAACAACCTCGGGGTTAAAACCGCAAACGCGACACTACAACAGCTATCACCACGCATCGAAACGGTTGGCTATATTGCCTTTGATGAAAGTCTGTTATGGCAAACCAACGTTCGTGTGGCGGGTTGGGTAGAAAAACTCTACATCAATGCCGTGGGTGAGAAAGTGAAGAAAGGCGATGTGCTGTTCACGCTCTACTCTCCAGAACTGGTTAAAGCACAAGAAGAATTGCTGAATGCGTACCGCACTGGCCGCAAAGGTCTTGTAAAAGGGGCAACCGAACGCTTGGTAACGCTTGGTGTTGACCGCGCTCAAATCAAATCCATTACTCGTAGTGGTAAAGCATCGCAAACCATTGAAATCAAAGCACCTGCTGATGGCGTTATCGCGAGCTTAAACGTACGTGAAGGTGGCTATTTGTCCCCTGCTCAAGCGGTGATCAGTGCAGGACCTTTGGACAATGTTTGGGTTGATGCTGAAGTCTTTGAGCGTCAAGCACACTGGATGAAAGCGGGTTCTCAAGCCACGATGACCCTTGATGCGATTCCGGGCAATGAATGGCAAGGTGTTGTCGATTACGTGTACCCAATCCTCGATCCGAAAACACGTACGTTGCGCGTGCGTCTTAAATTCCCTAATCCAGATGGCGCATTGAAGCCAAACATGTTCGCCAATATTGCCCTGCAGCCTGTCACTGACGACGCAGTGTTAACGATTCCTAAATCATCTGTTATCCGCTCCGGCGGTATGACTCGCGTTGTTCTGGCTGAGGGGGAAGGCAAATACCGCTCAGCTCGAATTGAAGTTGGCCGTGAGGCTGGCGAACAAATCGAAGTATTACAAGGGCTTAAGCAAGGCGACAAGATCGTTACTTCATCTCACTTCATGCTCGACTCTGAATCAAGCCAGTCGGCGGATCTGTCTCGCATCAATGGTGTAGAAGCAGCGGCAGAAACAGCATGGGCCAAAGGTGAGGTCACAGACGTAATGAAAGATCACCGCATGCTGACCATCAACCACCAGCCTGTACCAGAATGGGATTGGCCGGGCATGGTAATGAACTTCACTTTCGCAGATGGCGTTGAGATGGGTGACTTGAAAAAAGGTCAGGCTATCGAATTTGAAATGCAAAAGACGGAGTCCGGTCAGTACCAAATCATCGACTACAAGGCAGACAACAGCGTCATTGCCGCAGAGGTTTGGCTAACTGGTGACATTAGCATGCTGATGACTGATTTTGGCATGATCACCTTAAACCACCTACCGGTTGCAGAATGGAACTGGGATGCAGGCGAGATGAACTTCTCTGTGGGTGAAGACGTTGATCTATCGGGTTTTGAAGAAGGACAGAAAGTTCGGTTTCTAGTTGAAAAACAAGGATCTGACTACGTTCTTAAACAGCTAGTTCCTGCAACAACAGCCGTCGAGGGTTAATTATGATCAATGCTATTATTCGTTGGTCACTGAGCAACCGATTCCTAGTGTTGGTCGCGACCTTAGCCCTTGTATTAGGCGGACTTTACAGTGTAAAGAATACGCCTGTTGATGCGATTCCGGATCTTTCTGATGTGCAAGTGATCATCAAGACAAGCTATCCGGGTCAAGCTCCTCAAGTCGTTGAGGATCAAGTTACTTACCCACTCACCACCGCCATGCTTGCCGTGCCGGGTGCTGAGACAGTTCGTGGCTACTCCTTCTTTGGTGACTCTTACGTTTATATCATTTTCAACGATGATACCGACATGTACTGGGCACGTTCACGCGTGTTGGAGTACTTAAGCCAAGTAGCACCAAAGTTACCACCAAACGCAAAACCAACCCTAGGTCCTGATGCAACGGGCGTGGGCTGGGTTTACAGCTACGTATTACAAGACAAAACCGGCAAGCATGATTTGGCGGATCTCCGCAGCCTGCAAGACTGGTTCTTGAAGTACGAATTGCAAACCGTTGATGGCGTTTCTGAAGTCGCGACCGTGGGCGGTATGGTGAAGCAGTATCAAGTGCAGATTGATCCTGCCAAACTGCGTGCTTACAACCTCACTCTGCAACAAGTGAACATGGCAATCCAAAACGGCAACCAAGAAACCGGCGCGTCCGTTATCGAAGTGGCCGAAGCGGAACACATGGTTCGTACCACGGGTTACCTAACCAGCATTGAAGACATTAAATCACTGCCTCTCAAAGTCACTGAGAAAGGCATACCGTTGCTATTAGGTGATATCGCAGACATTAACCTTGGTCCACAAATGCGCCGTGGTATCTCAGAGCTGAATGGCGAAGGTGAAGCGGTCGGTGGCGTTATCGTGATGCGCTTTGGTGAGAACGCCAGTGAAGTGATTGCGAAAGTCAAAAACAAACTCGCAGACCTACAACGCAGCCTGCCAGAAGGCGTGGAAATTATTGCTACCTACGACCGCTCTACCCTTATCGATTCAGCGGTAGAAAACCTATGGAAGAAGCTTGCAGAAGAGTTCATCGTCGTTGCGATTGTGTGTGCGTTGTTCCTGTTCCACATTCGTTCTTCGTTGGTTATCGCTCTGAGCCTACCAGTTGGCATTCTCACTGCGTTTATCGTGATGCATTGGCAAGGCATCAACGCCAACATCATGTCCTTGGGTGGTATTGCGATAGCCATCGGAGCCATGGTAGATGGTGCGATCGTGATGATTGAAAACGTTCACAAGCACATTGAACGAACGCCACTGACCGATAAAAACCGCTGGCAAGTGATTGGCAAAGCCGCAGAAGAGGTTGGCGCACCGCTGTTCTTCTCGTTGCTGATCATTACTCTTAGCTTCGTACCAGTGTTCGCCTTGGAAGGCCAAGAAGGCAAGATGTTCTCGCCGCTTGCGTTCACTAAGACGTACGCCATGGCAGCGGCAGCAGGTTTGGCAATCACGCTCGTGCCTGTACTTATGGGCTACTTCATTCGCGGTAAGGTGTTACCGGAACATAAAAACCCGGTTAACCGTGGCTTGGTCGCATTGTACCGTCCGCTGTTGAACACCAGCTTAAAATACCCTAAGACCATGATTGTTATCGCATTAGGTCTAATGGCATCGGCTTACTACCCTACCAGTAAACTGGGTAGCGAGTTCATCCCGCCACTGGATGAAGGCGACTTGATGTACATGCCAACGACCTACCCAGGTATCTCGATTGGTAAAGCACGCGAGCTTCTACAACAAACCAACAAGCTGATCAAAACCGTTCCAGAAGTGAAAACCGTATGGGGCAAAATTGGGCGAGCTGAGACCGCAACCGATCCAGCGCCACTCACCATGATTGAAACCGTGATTCAGTTGAAGCCACGCGATCAATGGCGTGAAGGCGTAACAACCGAGTCACTGCGCAAAGAGTTCGACAAGCTGGTTCAGTTCCCTGGTCTTACTAACGCTTGGGTAATGCCGATCAAAACGCGTATCGACATGCTGGCAACGGGCATCAAAACCCCTATCGGCATTAAGATCGCCGGACCCGATCTGAAAGTGATTGAGAAGATTGGCTCTCAGTTGGAGCCAATTCTTAATGGCGTACAAGGCACGGCATCGGTTTATGCGGAACGTGTAGCAGGTGGTCGTTATGTCACGATCGACATTAAACGTCGTGCCGCAGCGCGTTATGGCCTGAGCATCAAAGACGTTCAGCAAGTGATCTCTACTGCGGTGGGCGGCATGAATGTGGGTGAAACCATTGAAGGCTTGGAGCGTTACCCAATCAACGTTCGTTACCCACAAGACTACCGTGACTCGGTAGTAAAACTGCAAAACCTGCCGTTAGTGACTCCAAATGGCGCTCGTATCGCACTGGCTGATGTCGCGGACATTCGTTATGAAGACGGCCCTCCAATGATCAAGACAGAGAACGCACGCCCGAACGGCTGGGTGTTTGTCGACATCGATGGTCGTGACCTTGGCTCTTACGTCGTAGAAGCACAACAGGTTGTTGCTGATCAATTGGAACTTCCTGCGGGTTACTCGCTGGCTTGGTCTGGTCAATACGAATACATGGAACGTGCGAAAGATCGCTTGAGTGTCGTGGTACCAATCACCATCGCCATCATTATGCTACTGCTTTACTTCAGCTTCCGTCGTGTCGGCGAAGTAATGATCATCATGCTTACGCTACCACTCGCTATGGTCGGTGGTTTGTGGCTCATGCATATCCTCAACTACAACTTCTCGATTGCCGTCGGGGTCGGCTTTATTGCCCTAGCAGGCGTCGCGGTTGAAATTGGGGTCATCATGCTCGTCTACCTCAACCAAGCATGGCACTACAAAAAGCTGGATGCGGAAGAGAGCCAACAGAAGCTTGAGACGAAAGACCTAACCGATGCCATTCGTGAAGGTGCAGGCCTGCGTGTTCGCCCAGTAATGATGACGGTACTGACGGTCATTATTGGTCTGATTCCGATCATGTACGGCGAAGGTACAGGATCAGAAGTAATGCAACGTATCGCCGCACCAATGATTGGTGGTATGGCATCGGCACTGCTGCTGACGCTGTTGGTGCTTCCAGCCATCTTCAAGCTGTGGAAACAACGTGAGTTGCGTCATAGCAATGCGACTAATCACCAAGCTAGCACACAAGCTAGTGATGTAAACAACAAGGCTTAACCCCTACCTTCCTCTCAAACATGCCGTTTGAGGGGAAGCAACCAAGTTAATAATGAATTAAAACAAGGATATAAAAATGAAAAAGACACTAATCACTCTTGCTCTAGCCCTAACAACAACGACTGCGTTTGCCCAAGTGGATCATTCAAACATGGACCACGCGAACATGGATCATAGCAACATGAAGCATGAAAATATGGACCACGGCAGCATGAAGATGGACCACAGTAAAATGGACCATTCAAACATGATGGATATGCCGGGCATGTCGGCAGTTGGTATGCCAGCAAAAGGGGCAAAGCCAGACAAGGTGGTACACGTTATCTTGGGTGATGACATGACCATCAAGTTCAAAAAAGACGTTAAAATTGAGCCAAACGATGTGGTGCAATTTGTGGTCATGAACACCGGTAAGATCAACCACGAGTTTACGATTGGTTCGGCTAAAGAGCAGCTAGAACATCGCGAAATGATGAAGACAATGAGCGGCGATCACATGCATGACTCAGGCAACGCAGTTACGGTAGAACCAGGTAAAGCGAAGCAATTACTGTGGCACTTCCACGGTGACAACAAGGTTGAGTTCGCGTGCAACATTCCGGGCCATGCAGAATCGGGCATGGTTAAAAAGATTGAACTGTAAGTAATTATCCAACTAGACAAAGGAGCTGATGATTCAGCTCCTTTTATTTCTCTGGATCAAACTATTCGTTAGCTCATGATAAGAAATTCTGAGCCAGTGTCTCACGCTAAGATATTTTTATGACCGAATCACCGACGTAATATATAAGCCAAACTACGGGCCTTGATAGCAACACTCTTCTCCTCATATTGAGACCGTATTAGCGTATTGCAAAGAATCCTACATAAAATAGACATAGATTTAACAGTGTTTAGAGTATTGGCTCGTTATAGTTTACGTGACATCGCTACGGTGCGAACTAAAACTAAAATTGAAGAACACGATCCATGAAAAAGTTATTTTTGTTGGCTGGGCTAATGGTTTGCTCAACCCTAAGTTACGCGTCCCAACTGAATGAGGACATTTCTCTCCTCGAGCAACAAACCTCAAGCAGAATTGGGGTGTCAGTTTGGGATACCCAAGCAGACGAGCGTTGGGACTACCGTGGCGATGAACGCTTCCCACTCATGAGCACATTCAAAACCCTAGCTTGTGCCAAAATGCTAAGTGATATGGACAGCGGTAAGCTAAGTAAGAATGCGACCGCAAAAGTCGATGAGCGCAGTATCGTTGTATGGTCTCCAGTGATGGATAAGCTCGCAGGCCAAAACACACGCATAGAGCACGCGTGTGAAGCCGCTATGTTAATGAGTGATAATACTGCAGCCAACTTGGTATTAAATGAAATTGGCGGCCCTAAAGCCGTAACAATGTTTCTGCGAACAATTGGAGATAAAGCAACGCGCCTAGACAGAATAGAACCTCGCTTGAACGAAGCCACACCAGGCGACAGCCGCGACACAACCACACCTAACGCCATACTAAACACTCTTCGAACTTTGGTCGAAGGCGAAACGTTGTCTTATGAGTCTCGTGTACAATTAAAAATCTGGATGCAGGACAACAAAGTTTCAGACTCGTTAATGCGTTCTGTATTACCAACAGGTTGGTCTATTGCAGACCGTTCTGGTGCGGGTGGTCATGGTTCGCGTGGCATTAACGCGATTATATGGAAGGAAAATCATCGACCTGTTTACATTAGTATTTATGTCACAGAAACCGAGCTCTCACTTCAAGCTAGGGACCAACTCGTTGCGCAGATAAGTCAGTTGATTTTACAAAAGTACAAAGACAATTAAGTCACCACTCACCTGACCCTATTTGTATCCTTTTCTAGCCCTTCTCTTCCAGAAGGGCTCATTCTGTACTTCCATCTTAAAAACACCACTTATTGAGTAATGACTTACTTATAAATAGGTATAAGATTTACTTATTTAGGGTAAGTTAACGCTCACATTAAGCAACCAAATGCACACAAACGGCGATAATTAAACCATACTCTTACCAAGAAGCACATTTTCTACAAAATAGCTTCACGTAATTTATTGTTGGTATTTGCAACATTGCCAAGGAGATGTCTATTGAGACTTGAAAGAACTTTTAACCCTGATGACTTATCGATGCAAAACATGGAAAGTCCGATATGTATGCCGATAGGGTTTGTTCACTTTTTAGCTCAATCGGAAACACTACAGCAAGTACTTGATACGGTGGCAGAATGGATAAATCGTATATTTAATTCTGACCGTGCGAGTATCACACTTTATGAAAACAATGATCATCTAAAGGTCTACTCTTTCTCTGGTAGTAAAGCGATTCCCGCTGAATTTTTAGTGCCCATTCATCAAGCGTTTGTTGGCCGAGTGTTCAAAAAGCAACAACTGATGATCTGCGATGATGTTACGCAATCTGATGAGATCGATTGTATGATGCTCGCATCCAATGGTATGGGTACGTGTATGGACGCGCCTTTAATGCACGGTAAAGTCTGCCTAGGAACGCTTAATGTTGCGCATCATCAAACGCACATTTACACAAACGAACAAGCGGCACAGCTTCAGTGCATCGCTAATTGGATTGCTTTAAACATTGCCCTTCATATACAGATTATGAAGATGGAGCACCTCGCCACGACGGATGATCTAACAGGTATTCCAAACCGCAGAGAGTTCATGCAACAAATCGAAAGCCGCCTAAATGAATACCGAACCCAGGGCATTGACTTCCATGTTGCTATTTTAGATCTCGACAATTTTAAAAGCCTCAATGACCGATTTGGTCATGACGCAGGCGATAAATCACTGATCCATGCAGTTAATACTATTAAAAGTCATCTACTTGATTGTGACTTACTTGCCAGAGTTGGCGGTGAAGAGTTTGCCATCGTATTAAGAAGTCGCTCATCACAGCAAGCTCTAGACACATTAGAAACGATTCGTAATGCACTAGAAACGACGACCGTTCAACATTCAGGTTGTGATATGAGCTTCACCGCGAGTATTGGGGTAACTCAAGTCTGTCGTCTCGACGACTCATTTGAACCATTAGTTAAACGCGCCGACTTAGCACTTTACAAGGCAAAAGAAACTGGAAGAAATCGCGTTGAGTTTCATATTGGTGAAGAAAGGTAGAAAAAATAAAAAAAGGTAGCGACTCATTGCGCTACCTTTTATCGATTCTAACCCGCTTAAAATAACTAATACGAACTTTAAGCCAGTTAAAAATAAGAATGAGCAAATTTAATTATGCTTTCTTAAGATCTTTAGCTGGGTAAGTTAGTGTTTTTTCGCCTGCTTTTACATGTGTGTAAAAACCGCCACTGCTTAAACCTGTAACAACCATTTCGCCAAGATCGATACCTTTAGTCGCTACTACTACGTCACCGATTGAAAACATATTGAATACCTTGTTTGTTTAGATTAAGACACTAAGTCGTTGCGCGGTATTTAATACGATATTAGGCAAAGCACCTAATCGAGTTTTTTATCGTAAAGATTAATTTATATTTGTCGTGAACTCTAAGTTTCCACATTGAAAATCACAGGATATTTTCCAAAAAAAGATGCGCTATTCTTGTGAAATACGGTAATATTTTCTAGCATCAAGTGCGGAGGTATTCTCCGCCCTCATTGGAGAAAAATGATGAAGAAAGGCCTAAAAATGCGTGCATTAGAGCGTTCTGATTTGCGCTTTATTCATGAACTGAATAACAACCGAAATATCATGGCCTACTGGTTCGAAGAACCTTACGAGTCTTATGACGAGCTCGAAGAACTTTATCGAAAACATATACATGATGACGCTGAAAGGCGTTTTGTCGTCGAAGATGAAGACGGCATCGTAATTGGCTTAGTTGAGCTGATCGAGATTAACTACATTCACCGCAGCGCGGAATTTCAGATAATCATCGCCCCAGAGCATCAAGGCCGAGGTTATGCGACAGAGATGATTAATCGTGCGTTAGATTACTCATTCTCAATTCTTAATCTACGTAAAATCTACTTATTAGTCGCAGTGGATAACGAAGTCGCTATTCACTTATACAAAAAGTGCGGCTTTATCGAAGAAGGTCACCTTGTAGAAGAATACTTTATTAACGGCGCTTACAGCGATGTTAAGCGCATGTATATATTAAAACACCAGTACCAGAAAAAGATCGAAGAAAACAACTCAATTCACTAGTTCATTCTATCAAAGTAAAAACGCAGCTATTTGGGCTGCGTTTTTATTTATTCAAATTGATATTGATATGATAACACGATGCGCTTGTCTGCTTCATCCAAATAGGTGTTGTTGTCCATGACAAACGTCATTACGTTAAAAGAGTGGCGTTTGCTCACGAGGTAACCAAGACCAATACCACCAAAGAAGCCTTTGTAGTTCTCTCCTTCACTGTTTTCTGAGCCGTAAGTGCCTGCTGCGAAGCTGATTAACGTCAGCTCTTTGGTAAACAATTTCAGCGCAAATGCACCAACGTAACCGCTACTGCCTGAAGAGCTCATCATGTTGAAGCCATTCTCTGCACTTGGCGTCCCCGTAAAGTTAGGCTCGCTACAGAGACTACTTTCTGCACCGTCACAAACAGGAACATCACCAGTGTTGTACGTATAGCCTGCCATTGGGAAAATTTGGAAGCCTGCTGGCTCAATCCCGAAATAACTTAGCGGCATAAAGGTACCAACGCTGTAGTTGGTTTGATCCGCGCCGTTTACGTATTCATTTTTACCGAAGTTGAAGTTCACGATACCGACCGGAAACAACCACGAGCCACCAATACGCCACTCGCTCGCATCATCATTGATACGCAGGTTAATTTTGCGCGCTTGGTCAAGCGCAAGTGAGCCCGAGAATGAGATGTTTTGATCATCAAAATCGTAGTTGTTTGCGTACGACGCGCCAAATTTCGTGATGACTTTTGTTGGGTCATCCGCCAACTTGTTTTTATTGTCTTTTACTCGATGCTCGGCACCATGAGCCAGCGTACTAACCAACAAAGTCGTACACACTAACGCTAGTTTATTTTTCATTTTTTAGTCCTTTGAGATGTTGAATACCCGCACTTAGCTGCGCAGATACTTTTTGAATCATCACTCACTGGATGTGACAGAAGCGCCCTAACTACCTTAGATGGTGTGACAGCATCCAGTGCAGGTAGTTAGGGTAGAATGGCCTGTAAGGAAGGCGTTTTAGCGATTAGGAATGATTAGTTTTTCCAGTTGTAGCTCATGCTCATGAAGTACAGCGCAGGCTCATCAAAACCAGCTTGTAAGCGTGGCGTTTTTGAAGACTCCATCAAGACCGCTTCAAACGCGAAACCAATTGAGTTTTCTGAATCCAATTTGTAATCAATGCCTGTACCAATGCGGTACGCCTTGCCAGTAGGAACGGTAATGTCACCGTTTGATTGACTTTCATACATGCTGGTATCGAATGCAAAACCTGCATTCCACATCATTTTTTCATTCAGTTTGTACTGAGTACCCAATGCGATTTGGTAAGTGTCTTGTGTCTCTACGTTCAGCGTGGTTGTGTATTCGCTCCAGTCTTGCCAGTTCACGTTCCACATCACCGCTAGGTCATCATTCACTTCGTGGTAAGCACTGAAGATCAGTTGTTGCGGAGCAATGGAGTTACTATTGTCGAATTCAAATTCGGTTTCAGAAGAGTAAGACAGACCAAGACGCGTGCCTGGTGTTGCTTCATAAAGCACACCTACTCGGCCGTTGAGCTGAGTATCTTGGTCTTCGTCATTGAAGTTCAAGGCTCCCTTCGTTTCCACTTCATACATACCGTACTGAATGCCAAGCGCCGCACCCACAGACCAGTGATCATTGATGCGGTAAGAAGCGGAAGGTTGAATGGTCAACGCTTGTATCGTTGCTGTAGGAATATCTAAATGATTATCCAAAAGACCTTCGTACTCTAGGCCAAGACCGTAGTTGCCATACAGACCAATACCCAGCGTCCATTTGTCGTTCACTTGTTGGCTGTAAAATGCCGACGCCATAGGAACAAAACCAATCACGTTGCCCGCATCGCCAGTCATCGTGTCTAGTTGCGCGTCACCGTAAAGGCCAATCAGGTTACCAGAGAAAGATTTACCAGAAACATTCGCCAGACCAGCCGGGTTTGCTGCCATTACTGAGGCATCTTGCGCACGAGCCGCCATACCAGCGGATGCCAAACCAATATCCGATGCTGTTGTTTCGTAAAGGTATAACCCACCCGCTTGCGCAGCAGCACAAGTCAGTAGAGAACTCGCTACGACGATTTTTGAAAGATTTTTCATGTTAAAACCTATTATTGTTTGGGGGAACCCACGCTGCGACGGTGGTTGTATATCAATGAAAGGCATTGGCCAATCGCACACAGCGTGGGGGTGTTGTGGAGTCAGTTGAAATCAGCGTTATTGCTCGCTCACCTCAAGTTCAGTGGGTTTCTTTCGCTTAAACTTCTCGCGCAGAGATTGCATCATCACGAAGAACACCGGCGTCAGCAACGTGCCTACAAACGTAGAGAGAATCATGCCGCCGAATACCGCAAAGCCTAGTGAGTGACGAGATGCCGCACCGGCACCCGATGCAATCACCAACGGGAATACCCCCCAGATGAAGGCGAACGCAGTCATCTGTACTGCACGGAAACGGATTCGAGCAGCTTCTTTGGCAGCATCAATGATGGATAAGCCCTTTTCTTCTCGCAGAACTTTGGCAAATTCCACGATAAGAATCGCCACTTTGGCGGACATACCAATCAAGATGACCACACCAATCTGCACGTACAAATCGAACGGTTGCCCCACCAGCAGTAGCGTGCCCATTGCGCCGAGAATAGCGACTGGAACCGCCATCATTACCGCAGCAGGAATAGTCCAACTTTCGTACTGAGCCACCAAGAACAAGTAGGTGAACAGCAAAGACAATGCGAACGCGATTGGCGCCATGTTGCCTGCTTTCATCTCTTGGTAAGTCATGCCTGACCACTCGTACGAGTAACCACTTGGCAAAGATTCCGCAGCCAGTTTTTCAATGGCTTTTACAACATCACCCGAGCTGTAACCTGGCGCTGGCGCACCGTTCACGGTTGCAGAACTGAACATGTTGTAGTTCGACAAGGTATCAGGGCCGAAGATCGGCTTCACTTTCACTAGCGTCGCCAGTGACACCATTTTTCCAGAGCTAGAACGAACAAACAGATGGTCGATGTCGTCGATGTTGTCACGATATTGCTCTTCTGCTTGCACTTTCACTTGGTACGAACGACCAAACAAGTTGAAGTCAGAAATGTAGGCACCGCCCAACTGCGCTTGCAGTGTGCTGAAGATTTCATTCAACGGTACGCCCATCGAAATCGCTTTATCGCGGTCAATATCGATGTAACGTTGCGGAATGTTCGCACGGAAAATCGAGAACGCACGCGCCACTTCAGGCAGTTGATTGATTTGGGCAACAAAATCAGCGGTTGTTTTTGCCAACTCTTGTGGAGAACGGCCCAAGTTGTCTTGCAGCACAAGGTTGAAACCATCCACCGCCCCCATGCCTTTGATTGCCGGCGTCGCGAAAACGAACGAAGCGGCATCTGGCGTTGAGTTCAGCATTTGGTTAACTTTGTTCATCAACGCACGTTGGTGTAGCTCAGGGTCTTTACGTTTGCTCCAGTTATCCAGTTTGATGATCAACATGCCCGAGTTTGGAATCGACGCCATGTTAATTACCGAGAAGCCCGCAACCGAAACCACGTTCTCCACACCTTCCATCTGTTTTAGCTCATCAACGTACTTCTTCATTAATGGTGCAGTACGCTGCAATGCTGCTGCGTCTGGCAAACGCATTTCGACCATGAACACGCCTTTATCTTCGTTCGGTACGAAAGAAGAAGGTACGGTCATGAACGCAAATGCCAGCACCGCAATAAGCGCGCCATAAACACCGATACTCAGCACAATACGACGGCTCAAGAAGCCAACTAAACCTTGGTATTTGCGCGTTATTGCTTCAAAACCTCGGTTAAACGCACGCAAAGGCGCAATAGGTTGCGAGTGAGTAGATTTCAACATCAACGCACAAAGCGCTGGCGTTAACGTCAATGCGTTGATCGCAGAGATCAGCACCGATACACAGATGGTGACCGCGAACTGGTTGAACATTCGACCAGAAATACCCGGCAATAGCGCAACCGGTACGAATACCGCCAACAAAATAAGCGTTGTTGCCAATACTGGCCCCGTCACTTCTTTCATAGCTTGGATAGTGGCCGGAATCGGGTCTAAATGCTCTTCATGAATAACCCGCTCCACGTTCTCTACCACGATGATCGCATCGTCCACCACGATACCGATGGCGAGGATCAAGCCAAACAACGAGATCGTGTTAATGGTCATGCCCATCACGCCCATGATTGCGAAAGTCGCAATGATGGAAACCGGAATCGCTAAGGTTGGAATAATGGTCGCTCGCCAGTTCTGCAAGAAAACGTACACAACGAAGGTGACAAGAAGTACCGCAATCACCAGCGTCTCATACACTTCATCAATCGATGTCTCTACGTATTCGGTAGAGTCATACGCGATGTCATAGACCAAATCATCTGGGAACGATTTCTCGTACTCTTTCATGGCCTCTTTCACGCGTTCCATCACGTCTAGCGCGTTCGCGGTCGGCAACTGGTACAAGGCCAGAACGGCGGCTGGTTCGTTATTCATACGACCATCAGCTTCGTAACCTTGTGCGCCAACTTCGACACGAGCCACATCTTTCAAGCGAATCAAAGAACCTTTCTTGCTCGCACGAATGATGATGTTCTCGAACTCTTCCGCAGAAGTGAGGCGGCCTTTGGTTTGCAAAACATATTGATATTGCTGGTCACCCGGAGCTGGCATACCACCGATCTTACCCGCCGCCACTTGGATGTTTTGCGTTTTAATTGCGCCAATAACATCGCTAGCAGAAAGCTTCAAGGTAGCCAGTTTATTTGGGTTCAACCAAATACGCATTGAGTAGTCTTTCTTACCCAGCAGCGTAATGTCACTCATACCTTCGATACGTTTTAGACGCTCAACGATATTGAGATCCGCGTAGTTAGAAAGGTAGATACTGTCGTAAGACTGTTTCGGAGAACGCAGTGTGATAACGCCCAGCATGTCGGAAGATTTCTTCTTAACCGTCACACCGATTTGGTTTACTTCTTGTGGTAGAGACGACGTCGCCTGTGCCACCAAGTTGTTCACACGAACCTGCGCCATATCGCCATCTGCGCCCACTCGGAAGTAAATACGCAATGTGTATGAGCCATCGTTACCAATCACAGAAGACATGTAAATCATGTCTTCAACGCCGTTGACTTTGGCTTCTATCGGTTGTGCTACGGTCTTTTTAACCACGTCCGCATTTGCACCCGGATACATGGTGCTCACCGTAATTACCGTTGGAGAGATTTGAGGATACTCAGAAATTGGCAAGACTTTCAGGGCGATCATACCCATCAATGTCATCGCCAGTGAGATCACCAAAGCAAATTTCGGCCGGTGAATGAAAAATTTACTTAACATCAGTACTCACTCAGCCTTGTTCACTCTGTAGCTCAACGTCTTTCACCGTTGCACTCGGACGCACTTTTTGTAGACCATGGACGATGACTTTTTCGTTAGCCGCCAAACCAGTCAGCACAGCACGTTTCACACCGTAGGTCTGACCGAGTTCAACGTTACGACGAGACACCACGTGATCATCACCAACCACCATGACGTAGTCACCCGCTTGGTCTTGTTGAACAGCCGCCGATGGGATAAGCAAACCATCAATGGTTTTGTTGCGCAGCTTGATGGTCAAGTTGCCATATTCACCCGGCATAAGCGCGTAAGTTGGATTATCGAATTGTGCTTCTGCTCGAATTGAGCCTGTTTCTAAATCGATCTTATTGCCAACGGCGTAGATCTTGCCTTCAAGCGGGTACAATGAACCGTCTGAAAGCGTCAGTGTTAAATCAACATCCAGTTTGTCATCGTTACGATGAGCCACATCAATGGCACTTCTTACTCGGCGGTAGAGCTTCTCATCCACATCAAAGCCAAAGCGAATTGGGTCTACTTGAGTGATCGAAACAAGAGGAACGATTTGAATTTTCGAAATACGGTCACCCACTCGGAAGTTGCTGAAACCCACGCGGCCAGAGAAAGGAGCGCGCACAGAGCTAAATTCAAGATCGAGCCTTGCTGAAACCAGCGTCGCTTTCGCCTCTTCTACCGAAGCAATCGCTGCGGCGTGCGCTGCAATGGCGTCATCGTATTGCTGCTCACTGATGCTTTTATCTTTGATGAGTTTCTTCACACGTTCTGCATCACGCGTAGTTTGAACGAGTTGTGCTTTTGCTTTTTGCAACGACGCTTTTGCATACGCCAGTGCCGCTTTGTAAGGACGGTCGTCGATTTCAAACAACAATTGGCCTTTTTCGACCATATAGCCATCTTTAAAATGAATCGCGGTTAATTCGCCACCGACTCGCGGCATAATATCAACGTCATTTACCGCTTCAGTTCGACCGATAAAAGTATGATAAGGAGTGATTTTTGTTTCGGTTAGGGTAACGGTTTCAACAGAGGGTGCTTGGGCTGTTTTCGTTGCGATATCGCCAGTTTTGCATCCTGATAGTAATGCAGAAGATATAGCAATAGATACCAACGCAAATTTATATTTGGCTTTCATGATAAACCTACTTTATTTAGAAAGTGCCCTAGCCTAAATATTTAAATATATGGATAAACACACTTTATATTCTGGAAATAAACGAGGGAGTTAGAATTGGTAGTTAAATTCGATACGGTGATCACCATCACAGAAATTAACGTGCTCATTCCAGTTTGCAAAGTAACGAATATTTGCGCGAGGATTAATTTGATAAGACAACGCAAACTCATGAGTCAAGATATTATCTTCACCCGCGTAATAAGTATCTTTATATTGACTAGACCCTGACAACGTATGCATATACATTGGGTTGTAGTTAATCCAGATTTTATCGGTTAATTCAATTTTTGAGTACATACCCACAACAGTGAAAGTACCTGGAATTTCATAACCTTTGTCATCACCACTAAAATCATTAGCAATAGTGACACCCGCACCAGCTAAAGGAAATAGCTGCAACATACCAAACTTAGGTAGACCTTGAATAAAGCTATAAGATGCATCTAATTTATCGTTATCAACGTCGTAGTTTACATCTAATTGACGGCCTAGACCTTTTGCGACTTCTACTTGGAAATTACGTAGTCGGAAAGAGTCAATGCTGTCATCAACGTTGGCATATATTGGATCGTCATTGTCGCGAATGCCAAATAGCTCACCACCAATGCCTTTCATTTCAATGATGTTCATCGCCATGGTACCAGGCTGGCTAGATTGGTAAGTTTGACCGATTTTGATGTTCGCGCCTTTATCAGTAATACCAAAGCCAGCTTGGGTGTATACCGCAAGTGGGTCAGACATATCTTGTAGTTCTTCGTTATTGTTTGTCTGCGCATAGGCAGAAGACGCGAGTTGTAGGGCTGCAACCATAATGGCAACAGACGGTTTCACTAAATTCATAAAACTGTATCCATTTTAATGATTATAAAATTATTCACGTCATGAGGTCATCATAAATAGCAAGCAACACAACTCGCTTTGGATAACATAAATTATCAAAGCAAATTCAATAATGACGAAACATTCGACGTTTTAATTAAAATAAAATAAAGCATCGTAAAAGTTCAATCACCGCTACTTATATCTTATATAACTTGAAATTTGGTAATACCAATGAAGAAGGAAATATTAAAACTTATGAAAATTCAATTATCATTAGAACAAATGATTAATTAATTTTACCATATAAATAGAGAGTGCAATGGATTTAGGTGATCGCGATCAATGTTTCATTTCGATCGTACAACACTCTTCAGATTAATTAGAACATTATAATAATTTAAAAAACCTTAGTTTGATTAGCCTAGCATCAGATTAGAATAGTAGGCCTATAATAAATAAAAAGGGAGTCACTCTCTGTGATTCCCTTTTATTATCGAGCGATAAAGCGCCGATGCGTTTCGATAACTAAAACGCAAACAATTCGCACTATTGCAGTTTCTCTATTCCCATATTGAACAGTGCAAAACTATAAATATCTGCATTTGTCTCAATTATTTTACGCGTTGGTGTGCCTGCACCATGTCCTGCATTGGTTTCGATGCGAATTAAGGTCGGATTTGAACCCGCTTGCTTCGATTGCAACTCAGCAGCAAATTTGTATGAGTGAGCAGGAACAACACGGTCATCATGATCACCCGTTGTAATCAATGTTGCTGGATATTCCACCCCCGCTTTTACATTGTGCACTGGCGAATAACCTTTCAGATATTGGAACATCTCTTTACTTTGCTCTGCCGTACCGTAGTCATACGCCCAACCAGCACCTGCGGTAAAAGTATGGTAACGCAGCATATCCAGTACGCCGACTGCTGGCAGCGCCACTTTAAATAGCTCTGGACGTTGCGTCATAACGGCCCCCACTAACAAGCCACCATTCGATCCACCGTTAATGGCTAACTTGTTTGATGACGTTACCTTTTCATCAATTAGGTATTCAGCCGCCGCAATAAAGTCATCAAACACATTTTGCTTTTGCATTTGAATGCCAGCGTTGTGCCATTCTTTGCCATATTCCCCACCACCACGAATGTTCGCTACCGCGTAAACACCACCAAGCTCTAACCAAGCCGCACGTGTCGGGCTAAAAGATGGCGTGAGGCTAATGTTGAAACCGCCATAACCATATAGGATGGTTGGTGCACTGCCGTCCATCAGTGTCCCTTTTTTATAGGTGATGATCATCGGCACTTTTGTTCCGTCTTTTGAGGTGTAAAACACCTGGCGAGATTCATACAAAACAGGGTCAAATGGCGCTTTAGATTTGTAGTACACCTCGCTATCACCATCTTTGATGTTCAGACGATAGGTAGTGCTTGGCATCTTGTAGTTGGTGAAAGAGTAGTAGACTTCGGTTTCTTCTTTTTTCCCCGAGAAACCGTATGCGCTGCCAATATCAGGCAATTTAATTTCTCGGATGAGTTTGCCGTTCATGTCGTATTGCTTCACCATCGAGATCGCATCAACAATATAGCTCGCAAACAAATTGCCACCCGCGGTAGAAACACGTAACACGTTCTTTGTTTCAGGAATCAAATCTTTCCAGTTTTTGGGCTGCGGCTGACTTGCATCCACCGTCACGACGCGTTTGTTCGGCGCATTAAGGTTCGTAACCAAGTACAGTTTCGTGCCTTGGTTGTCTATCACCCAAGTATCAGAACTGGTGTTATCTAAAATGGTTTTCAGCGGGCTATTTGGCTTACTCAGGTCTTTAAAGAACAGTTTGTTGCCCGACGTCGATACGCTGGCTGAGATAAACAAGTAGCGTTCATCTTCCGACGTGTAACCCCCAACGTAGCGATACTTTTCGTCCTTTACACCACCGAAAATTAATTGGTCTTCACTTTGTTTCGTCCCTAGTTTATGAAAGTAGAGCTTGTGTTGGTCTGTCTTCGCGGAAAGTTCACTCCCTTTTGGCTTGTCATAACTTGAGTAATAGAAGCCTTGATTGCCGAGCCAACTGATGCCACTGAACTTAATATCCACCAGCGTTTCACCGACGGGCTTTTTGGTTTCTGTGTCTAACACAATGACTTTGCGCCAATCGCTACCGCCTTCCGAAATGCTGTATGCAACCAAAGATCCATCTCGTGAAAAGCTCACTCCCGCTAACGATGTGGTGCCATCTTCACTAAAAGTATTTGGATCGAGGAAAATTTCTGCTTCACCATCACCTAGCTGCCGATAAAGCACGTCTTGGTTTTGTAACCCGTCATTTTTGTAGAAGTAAGTGAACTTACCCTCTTTGAACGGCTGGCTTTGTTTTTCGTAATCCATGAGCTTAGTAATGCGCTCTTCAATCTGCTCGCGGTAAGGGATTTTCGCCAGATAATCAAACGTCACTGCATTTTGCGCCTTCACCCATTCTGCGGTTTCTGGGCTGAGATCGTCTTCCAACCAGCGATAAGGATCACTCACTTTTGTACCAAAGTAGTCATCGACAATATCCACTTTTTGTGTGGTTGGATACGTGATGGCTTTCGGGCTTACCTGTTCAACCGACGATTGCGCCGCTTCATTGGCATGCGCCACAGACAACACACTTCCGAGTGCGAGAGCTGTTGTGAGTGCTAGGGTGTTCTTTTTCATGAAATTCCTTTTTATTTTTCTGTTGTCTTTTTGTGCAATACATCAGAACTCTACTATATATCGACAAAATGAATCTAATTTCATTAAACGAGTTGTGAAAGCCATCCTAACTCCCTCATTTCCTTCCAGTTCTACAAACTAGTAAGTGGAAGTGTAGAACTTGGGAACAATACTGAAGAGCCACGATGGCGTTTACTCTCTTTCGTCTAAGTCAGCTCGATTTGGCGCAAAACCCCAGACTCAGAAGCGAAATCTTGGTCGTGACTAATCAGAACAAATCCACCTTTGTATACATTTAACGCCTGACTAAGCATTATTTTTGACTCGAGGTCGAGATGGTTATCTGGTTCATCAAGCAGCAGCAAAGGCTGAGAATTTTGGTGGCTGACTATCAGCATCGCGAGCTTCATCTTCTCGCCACCGCTCAGTAGGCGCCCCAATCGAAACACTGCATCTCGACGAAAACCGATCCCGGCCAATAAGGTCCTCGCTTCACTTTCCGTCATCTCTTGGCAGCTCTCCATTACGTTCTCAAGTAACGAAAGATTTGGATTCACTGCACCAAAATGTTGGTCGAGATAATACAAAGGCGTATTCACTTGCAACTCACCACTCTGCAACGATAACTCGCCAAGCAACGTCTTTAACAAGGTTGATTTTCCGCAGCCATTTCTCCCTTTGAGATGGACTTTGTCGTTCGCAAAAATCTGCAACGTGATAGGCGTAGAATTCCCAAAAGGTAATATACCTTCTTGTATCGACAACACTTTTCGCGAACGGTTCGGATTATCTGTAAGATAAAGCTTTTGCGCCTTGAGTTGCTCATGTCGCGATTGCAACGCCTGTTCTTTGGCTTGTAAATGCGCTTGTCTGAGTTGCTCATTCTTATTGCGATTTGAAGCGCTGGCGGTCGCGCTATCCTTTTTTCCATCAAGCAAAATTTTGGGCTGACTGCCGTCTTTGCGCAGTTTGTTCCCTTGCGCGGCGCGTTGGTCTGCTTTTTCACGATTTTTCTGGGCTTGCTCGGCTAACCGTTTTTTCTGTTTATCGACTTGCGCTAACTGCCTCTCGACCGCTTGCAGTTCAGTGCGTTTTTTCTCGGCGTACACATCGTAATTTCCACCAAAAGCCTGTAAACCTAGGCCCGATAGCTCCCAAATTTCCTCCATCTCTCGCAGCAGCTCACGATCGTGACTGATGAGTAAAATCGCACCGCTGAAATGCGTCATAGACTCTATCAGCCATTGTTTCGCCTCGGTATCGAGGTGATTGGATGGCTCATCGAGAATCAAAAGATCCGTTTCGTTTTCAAATAACTGCCATAACTGCAAACGCGCCAACTGACCACCACTGAGCCGAGCACAAGAGAAATCAGGGTCTTGCGGCAAGCCCATCGCAGCAAGCTGCTGTTTGAGTTTCAGTTCAATATCCCACTGTTCGCCAACCAGTTCGAACCAATGCTCAGAAACATCACCTTGTTCAATCTGCTTCAAAGCATGTAAGACCGAGTCTGTTCCCAGAAACTGGGCGATCGATTGCTGACCTGAAAGCAAATCAGACGGCTGCTGGCGATACATCATGAAAGAAGAGGGAGAAGTCACAACACCGCTGGCAGGCTGAGTTTCGCCCGCCAAAATGGAAGCCAAAAGCGACTTACCGATGCCATTGCGCCCAACCAAACCAACACGTCGTTTAGTCATGGAACAAGAAATAGACTGGAATAGCGTCTCGCCATTATCAAACTGATGGCTAACATTAAAAGCTTGTAAAACTGGCATAATTTGCCTCCTGTATGACAGGGACAACAGCCGTAGCTATGATTTGAGATTGCAACAAAACGCGTGCACAAACGCATTAAGCTCTATGTAAAGCTCGACGATAAACGTCAAATCAAAAGGTCGTCTTGTTGCAAAGAAATATCGGAAAGTGAGCTACGCCTACTAACCCTGCAGATCCAAAAAATAAGTAAAAATATGGATGACAGGTTTAGTTCTTCATGTTGGCGTAATCTCCTAGAGAAATGATGCGCAGAGTGTAGCGGCTTTTTTGTTCAAAAAGCAAGCTTTCTAACCAAATGAGTACAAAGAGAAAGTTTCACAGCAAGTTGTTATATCGTATTAACTTTTTAACAAAACTTTGAACAATTTCGAGATCTTATCAACACAATTTTTGCCCAAGCCATACTATGCTTAGGGTAAAGATAATCCACATAAGGGCGTGGTTATGAAATACAAACATATCCTTGTTGCACTCGAACTGTCAGATGAAAGCACCGTGCTTATCGACAGAGCGGTATCAATGGCAAACTATCTCGACTCCGATATCTCCTTTATCCATATTGATGGTACGCACGGAGAAATCTATCGCGAGCTTGTAGACATTAAAGAGAACCCGGATCAAAGGCCGTTGAATGAGCATTCAATGGAATGTTTAAAAACATTTAGTGATTACATGGATTACCCACTTAAACATTTCTTCGTAGGTACTGGCGACTTGGCTGATAAATTAGAGGTCACCATTAAAGAGCAAGAAGTGGATCTTCTGATTTGTGGTCACCACCAAGATTTCTGGAGCAAGATTATTTCTTACTCCAGACACTTAATTAACAAGTCACCGGTGGATATTCTAGTCGTCCCTATTCATGATTAGTAAAACGTAACACTTCCCAAAACCACCAATTTATTTGGTGGTTTTTTATTGATATTGAAACAGCTTAAACAGTTTTCCAAACTAGCTTGGCGATCATTTATGAGTTACATTTTCTAACCAACCCGCGCTCCTACTGGGCATGGTTATTTAGATAGCAAGGATCCCTATGGCAAATAAAAAAGTACTCATTCTCTTTGCTCATCCTTCCCAGCATCGTTCAGAAGTGAATACTCCACTTTTCAAAGAAGCTCAAAAAATTGAAGGCGTGACATGTGTTGATCTCTATGGCGAATACCCTCGTTTCGATATTAATATCGACCGTGAGCAGCAACGCTTACGTGAGCATGACGTGGTGATTTTCCAGTTCCCACTATATTGGTATTCAACGCCTGCGATTTTAAAAGAGTGGCAAGATCTGGTTTTGGAATATGGCTTTGCTTACGGTACAGATGGCACAGCACTGCAAGGCAAGACCATGCTTTGTGTGCTGTCTGCAGGGGGCAAAGAAGAAGCTTATAAGGCAGAGGGCTACAACCACTTTACGATTCGTCAACTGCTTGCGCCCATTGAACAAATGTCCGCACTGACCGGCATGAACTACATTGCCCCTCTCGCGATGTTTGGCGCACGTACAGCAGATGAAGAAGGGCGAATCCCTCGTCATGTTGAGCGGTACAAGAGCCTGCTAACAGCTTTAGTCGAAGATAGGTTGGATGTTGAAGCTGCGGCGTCATTAATCAAGCTTAACAGCGCATTGCCAGAGCTCATTAAGGAGGCTTCATGACAGGAATATTCTTACAAGCCTTCATATATTTGATTGCTGCTGTAATTGCAGTCCCACTTGCTAAGCGTTTGGGACTTGGGTCCGTTTTAGGCTATCTCATCGCAGGTGTGGTCATTGGCCCAATTATCGGTTTAGTCGGTGAAGAAACAACAACAATCCAGCACTTTGCCGAGTTTGGCGTGGTGATGATGCTGTTTCTCGTTGGTTTAGAGCTCGAACCCAAAATGTTGTGGGCGATGCGCAATCGCTTAATGGGTTTAGGAGGTCTGCAAGTCGGCGGTACCGTCGCGGCGATTATGGGTATTGCCTTATACTTTGACCAGCCTTGGACCATAGCCTTAGCCATAGGTTTGATCTTCGCCCTCTCTTCTACTGCGATTGTTTTGCAAACTTTTAGCGAAAAAGGATTAACGAAGACGGAAGGTGGACAAAACGCTTTCTCCGTGTTGCTTTTTCAAGATATTGCAGTGATACCAATGTTGGCGTTCATTCCCCTATTGGCCTTACCTGAATTAATTGAACAGGCACAGTCCGCAGCACAAACAGCCGCAGCGCACCATGAAGAATTAAGCCTCGTTGCGGGGTTGCCAGGCTGGGCATACGGCATCGTAATCACAGCATCGATAGCAATCGTCGTCGTTGGTGGACACTTTTTAAGTCGACCTCTGCTCAATTATGTGGCTAGCTCTGGTTTGCGAGAAATCTTTACCGCAACTGCACTCATGCTTGTCATTGGTATCGCTGCACTGATGAGTTTAGTGGGCTTATCTCCTGCCTTAGGAACCTTCTTGGCTGGCGTTGTATTGGCGAACAGTGAATTCCGCCACGAGTTAGAATCCAATATCGAACCATTTAAAGGTCTATTGTTAGGTCTGTTCTTTATTACCGTTGGCGCAGGGATCAACTTCTCGGTCCTTTTTGGTGATTTCTGGTTGGTCATGGCATTGACCATTGGCGTGATGGTTTTGAAAGCCTTGGTGCTGTTTATTCTTGCACTGATATTTAGGGTGAAAGGCAGCAACCGCTGGCTGTTTACCCTAAGCTTGGCTCAAGCAGGTGAATTCGGCTTTGTGCTTCTAAGCTTTTCAGTGCAAAACCACGTCATCCCATTTGAACTTTCACAAACTCTTGCGTTAGTGGTTGCGATTTCGATGTTCCTGACACCAGGTTTGTTTATTCTGTTTGATAGAGTGATTCTGCCGCGCTTTGAAAGCCAGTCAAATGAACGCGAAAGCGATACGATTGAGGAAACAGGCACGGTGATCATCGCCGGCATCGGCCGCTTTGGACAAATAGTGAATCGCCTATTGGTATCAAACGGCGTGACTACCGTGGTACTTGACCATCAATCTGACCAAGTCGATAACATGCGCCAGATTGGCACTCGCGCCTATTTTGGCGACGCGACTCGACCAGATATGCTACATACAGCCGGCATTGAGCACGCCGCTGCGTTGGTTGTGGCGATTGATAACCAAGAATCGAGTGTAGAACTGGTGAAGTACGTTAAGCACACGTACCCAAAAGTAACAGTGATTGCACGTGCCTTTGACCGTGGACATGGCTATCTTTTGCGTCAAGCGGGGGCTGATATTATTGAATCAGAGACCTACCATTCTGCATTGGAGATGGGCGGTCACACAATGAAAGCCCTTGGCATTCACCCCTTCTTTGTTGAACAGCAGAAGGCGACATATAAGCGTGTTGAAGCACGTAAGTCAGAAATACTCTACAAAGCTTGGGAGGATGATTCTGAAGGTGAACGCTATGACAACAATTTCCGACAACTGTTTATTCAGTTAGAGGAGAAAATGGCGGAAGAGATGCAAAAAGATCGTCATGACAAACTATCGCGGTCAGAACGTGGTTGGACACCGCCACCTAAAGGTTACGCCGATGACTTTAATGAAGATAACGTCCAAGAGCTAACACCACCAAGAGAAGAGCCTATCCAACGATAACGCACTCCATATTAAAAACCTCCCGCTTGGGAGGTTTTTATTTTTTCAGTACAGAGCCACACGCCGTGCAGGATAAAATGATCTTCTCGATATTACATAAGATCATTCATTAAAATCTCATACTCTTCGTTTGCTTCTTCCACTAAATGAGAAAGCTCTAACGCATCAGTAACTGCAAGATTGAACTGCCACGGAGTTGTGTCTTCTTTACCACAGATTCGAGTTTCACACCCACGACTCTCAAAAGACAAATCATCAAACTCTGTGGTGTGGCGCTCTTGAAGTTCAACAATCTCAACTTCTAATTTACCGACAGGATTGACTTTAACGTGGGCATGTAACTCCGAACTGTTAGACAAACAATAATCTCTATGAACCGCAATCATGGCCGCCTCCTTGGTCTGCCAACTGACAACTCAACATTGAGTGTAGACGAGGGATTTTGAACGTGGCGTGAAATAATAATGAAGATTGATCTGTCTCATTAGAACAGACAACTGTTGTCATGAAGGCATGAGCCAGTATGAATCTCATCTGATTTAAATTGTTCTGAGATCGTAATAGTTGGCATTTACTGAGACTTTCCCTATTATCGAAACAAAATTACTGTGGTCATTCTTTAGAGGTCAGTATGGAGCTTGAAGCCGTTGCTAAAGCACTAAAAGAGTTAGGGCATCCGACTCGTTTAAGTATTTACAAAGAAGTCGTCAAAGCGGGATACAAAGGTATCGCGGTAGGCGGCGTACAAGAAAAGCTTGGCATTCCAGCATCCACTCTCTCTCATCATATCTCGAGCCTTGCTTCAGCTGGTCTTCTCACCCAGCGCCGAGAGGGTAGAACCCTTTTTTGTGTTGCAGAATATCAGTGCTTAGATGACGTAATTGTTTTTTTAAAAGCAGAATGTTGCGTTAACGAGTGCTCATAAATTTCTAGCAAAAACGAGAGAGTTTGAGTTTATATTGAATTTCAGCAGAACGTGAATGACGATGATAAACATACACACCGAAATTGCTAACCTCGGTGTGTACATCTTCTAGTTCGCGACGAGTAACATCGACGACTTAGATGGTACGATTAACTTACCGTCACTTGGAATGATTTGTTCTGTCATCAAATCAACCCAATCACCATCGATTTTTAATGTCAAAGACTGTTGACGCTGTGATTTATTAAGCACCACAATACCTTTGTCACCTCGCTTAAGTACGAGCATGTCATCGTTACCTTCAAGAACACTCATCGGCTCGCCATGCGTCATATTATGGAACTGGATCATTTTTGCCATTCTCGGATCGCTCCATGCACCCTGCCATCTTGGCTGACCATTTTTACCTTTAATACCGCTAGTGTTTAAGTCGGTATAAATCAACGGCACACCACCATCTCGGCCTAGAATATAGGCATAAGCTAACCATTCGTTTTCCTCGTCCATGATGAGCTCAAGAAAGACATCATTGTTAGGAATATCATGTGTGATAGCAAATGTAATCGCACGACCGGGGGACAGAGCCTGACCAAAACAATAGGGATCAATCAGAGACTTGAAGCTACCCTTTTTAGCAAACGCCTTAAACATGGTTGAGAACAAAGGGAAATCGTACGCACCTAGGCGAGTTTCCTGTAGATACGGCTCAAGAAACAGCTGATACTCTTCTTCCGTCGCACCGCCATCGGTAATAATTTCGCCAAATATGTGCACATCCCGCGTGATGTCGTCTGTCCAAACACGCTTAAGATGCTCTAACGTCATGTGTTTCGCAGCGTCAATACGAAAACCTTTCACACCAATAGCTTTCAGCGCCGTTAGGTACGCTCGCTGCTGTTCAACGACATGGTCACAAACACGAAGAGTTGGCAAGCCAGGGTCGGTTGGCCCACCTGTGATACGTCCGTTTTGAACCTGCCACTTATCTTTCCAGTCTTTGATGCCGAATGCTTCAACAAAGTCCTCTTCATCAAAAAGTGGTTGAGATAGATCGCCAAACAACGCTAGCGACTGATATTTCTGTTTGTTGTTCTGGTATTCCTCCAAGACCTCTTGTCTTGGGTACTGAAGGTCTCTGCGAAGGTGGGCCTCATTTGCCATATGGTTAAACACTACGTCGGCATAAACCCACACACCAACTTGCTCCAGTTCACGAACCATATGAATAAAATCTTTGGTATCACCCAAGGCATTATCGATAACACGATAATCCTGTGGTTGATAACGCTGCCACCAGCGCTCATCGTGTGCGCTTTTCATTGGTGGCGAAACCAACACAGAGCCATAACCAAGCTCGCGGATTTCTTTTGCTCGTTGGGCAATGTCAGCATACTTCCAATCAAACGCATGTAAGATAACGTTTGCACCGAATGATTGTGTTTCCTGTGAGCCACTCATGTTGTTCTCCTGCTCGTTTCCACTCACGATTACTTGTTTGCATTTTTTTGTGAGTGAATTCAATAATCGAAATTATAAAAGCTATTCATCAGAGGCACTCACCCTTTTAGCACTAACTCAAGGCTGAAATCGAAGGCGTAGCGACTCATCCATTGCACAGCGATAAATCGTTCTGAGTGAATAACGGGCACACGACATACAACCCGAACAGACCAACACAAAACTAAGGCATTGTTTTGATTAACAAAAACTTAAATTCAAAAAGATAGAACATAAGACCTATGTACGCCCTAAAATAGGCCCAAAGGATAAAAATAGCCAAGCCAACCCGTTGAGTAATCAATTGTTAATAAAACGAAACTGGCAGATGGATCACGTTTGGCGCGTTTCAAAAATCCAGTAAATCACCATACCTAGCGTTAAAAGACTAAAGATTTCTGTTTGTATCTGTCCCGAAATGACTTCAAAATGCGAAACTTAGCTTATCTCTATGGGGTATGCTCTACCTTGGAGGATAATAATGAATATCAAAGAATTTTCTGACCTCGTCGGGCTATCTGCTCATACACTTCGATACTATGAAAAAATCGGTTTACTTAAACATGTCCATAGAAACGCGAGTGGACATCGAATGTATAGTTCGAAAGATCTAAACTGGATAAGCTTTGTTAAGCGTTTAAAAGAAACTGCAATGCCACTTGAAGAGATTCTAGAGTATGCCAAATTAAGGGAAGTCGGCTCTCAATCTGTACCACAACGTCAAGCCCTGTTAGAACGCCACCAAGAAAACCTCAAACGCCACATTGAACAACAGAAAAAGCACTTATCGGCTCTAGAAGAAAAAATTGCCTTGTATAAAAGCGGAAAAGTTCGTTGACTTAGAGTTAACTCTAACGATTAAGGTGTGTTTACGTTTATTCACTAGGAACATACCGATGGAACAATCACGCTTTAACAAAGGATTAGAACTACTCTCTCAAATTGATGGCGACGCTGGTCATAATGTCATCGAAAGCTTACAAGATATTTGTCCAGATTTAGCTCAGTACACCATTGAGTATCCGTTTGGCGATATTTATGCTCGCCCGGGCTTAGACCTAAAATCGAGAGAAATCGCAACCGTCGCCGCGCTAACGGCAATGGGGAATTGCGCGCCGCAACTAAAAGTGCACTTAAATGCAGCGCTGAATGTAGGCTGTAGCGAGGATGAGATTAAAGAGATCATTTTGCAGATGTCCGTCTACGCAGGGTTTCCCGCGGCATTAAACGGCATGTTTGCATTCAAAGAAGTGCTAGCGGAAAGAGCAGAGCAATAACGACGTTGAAATCAATTTAACCGCAATTAAAAACGGCCCTTGGGGTTCGGGCCGTGATTAAAACAACGAGTGAATTAGCGCTCAGGAGTTTCAAGCAGTTTAACCGCGCAATCTACCGCGTTGTTAATGCCTTGACTGCTCTCCAACTTGCCTGAACTTGCAGGACCAAGGGCACAAGAATACAAAGCCAGCTGCTTATCGAACGGCAGATCCAACTGTTCATAGAGATTTTGTCGGATTCTTGCATGTTGTTCTGGTTCTTGGTTAGCAAGGCTAATCAACGTTTCATAAATAAGCGTTTTCATGTCTTTCCCTTTTCACTTTATTGCACGGGGTGCATATATATTGTATCCATTTGGGAAACACAAATCAGAAGCTAGGTCACAGAACGCGTCGCTAAAAAAGTTTATGTGCGCGGTAAATTGCAATACAAACCTAAAGCCGTTTAGAAAAAGGGCAACTGATAACTCGATAGATCAGCCGATTAACTAGCATTCGCCGCTGTTTGTTTATAATCGTGTCCGATATAAACAAAAACGTCGCTGTATCAGCGACGTTTTATCTCGACTTTAGTTAATCGAACCTGTTTAGTTGAAGTGCACTAGCATTTCAACGTCATCGCCTTGCTCTGGAGCCTGAAGAGCGAAGTGCACGTACCCTGCTTCAGTAACAGGAATCGCAAGGTATTCATTGCTGCCTGCATAGTTGGACGCATACTCGTGCTGCTCTACTGTAGGCCAATGCTCCCTACTCGCGTATAGATCGACATTACCAGTTTGAGAGTGAGCCGTTAGCCATACACGAACCTCTTCTACACCTTCAGGCACATGAACTGCTGCATAACGCTGCTTGTGAACGGTAAGCATTTTGGCTTCACCAGACTCTAGTACCACAGGTGCTAAATCATCTTGCACTTGGGTTGGCGGTGTTTGCGCTTCCACTTCTAACGCAGCCACAAGATTTACTGAGTCATAGCTATCACGTCCAGTTAAGCTGATGTAGTAACGACCCGCTTTAACGTAACCATCTTGCTCTGGTTCAAACACAATCTCTTCATTGCTGCCATCAGCATATTGACTCATTTCGAAATCATAGTAATGCGCGACTTTGTTGTAGCTCATGTAAAGATCCGCATCACCCGCACCCTCAATAGATACATTGAAGTTAACGGTGTTGGCTGGAACATCAACGTAGAACAGTTTTTCGCTGTATGCTTCGCCACTGAGCTGAAGGCTTTGGTTCGCCGTCAATTCAGTCACTTGTGCTTCAGGGCTTGTTGGTTCTGTTGGCTCTTCTGGGTCTGTATCAGGTTGCTCAGGTTCCACTTTTAATGTGTCCAACCAACGTTCAAACTCAGCATCGTATTGTTGACCTAAAGACGTCACCTGCTGTGCCCATTGTTCGAACTGGCCAGAGCGCGACAATGCCAACAAGCTTTCGACGTCTTGTGGATGATTTTCTAACATGAATCGAACAGCTAGATAACCCCAACGATAGATACGATTGGTATCGTGAGAGTACGTGGTATCAAACACAGTGGAAAGGCTCAGTTTACCATCTGCAATCAGCTCAATCGCAGCTTGGTAACCTTGCTTGTAATGCATGTATTCAGCAAAACCTTCTAGCCACCAAACAATATGACCATGAGCCAAGTTATCGCTGAACGAACCGTATTGGTTAAATCGTGCATCTAAATAGTGCGTGTATTCATGTTCTAGGTTCAAGATAGAGAGATCTTCACCATTCGCGTAGCGATAAGCGACGAAACGCGCAGTATTGTCCGCTTTTGAAGGGTCACCTTCTAGGTACTGACCACCGTTGTCCGTTGTATTACCAAATAGGAATGAAGAGTAATCAACGTAACTAGTGTTACTCGCGAATACCGCCACTTCAACACGATCATTCAAATCATCAGCGACAGGTTGATTACCCGTATTCGCAACTCGATGGAAGTCGGCTTCTTTTGCCGCTAGCACTTCACACGCTTTCGCTGCTTGAGCATCGGTCAGATCCTCAGAGCGAATAATGGCAGGTCCCTGACATTCAAAACGATTTGGCATTACACGTGCAGCTAAATCTTGCTTGGCTTGCTCAATATTCAGACCATTTAGGCCTTCTGGTGCGTAGTAGCTCATCATTTCAACGGCAGCAAGCCATAGTTTGTCATGCTCACTACCCAGTGGATAACGCTGCATCAACTGTTGCATTACTGCCAATGCTTTGCGTTTGGTCTCCTGATCTGGGCTCGCGAGCAAACGACCAGTTTCACGTAATGCATTGAAAACGATAAAGCTTGCATCCGTATCTAATGCCCAAGCATTATCAGATGCGAATTTCACCAACGTATCAATATGGTGTGTATTGTTTGCCATGTATCGGTAGAACGCATCGTTCGCCGCATGGCCTGCCATAGAGCGGAACAAGTTGTTTAAACCATCGACCCATTGCGTGTCCTGCGCGGTTTCACGATTAAAGTGCATCAACGCGGCCATCATGCTATCCATGGTCAGCGGCAACTGCTTAACGTTATCAACCATCAAAGTCAGGCTCTTCATTGCACCAACTTGTTCACGACCTTGATCCAAAGCATGAGGGTTGTTTAGGAATAGGTTCGTCGACTGAGCAAAACGCTGACTCAACGCTTGCGAAAACTCAGGTGTACCAGTACCAGCGTTGTAGCGAACGTAGTAGGCCGCTCGAATAAATTCGCCTAGGTTCTCTAGAATACGAGCTTGATCTGCTTCACCACGATAGCGAGCGATTTCTTGATCCAGCGCGACTTGGATACGGCTTAGGCTCGCTTCACTATAGATATCATTCAGCGTTTCTGAAGGTGCTGAAAACCATGCGTGGTAGCAATCATACTCAGCACCAGAAACGGCAGTAGCCAGATCTCGCGATTGTTGTAAATCAGCAACAGCACACTGATTTTGTGCAAAAGAGAAGCCAGACACACTCGCTAGCATACAAGCAAGCGCCAAACGATGGCGCGGGAAAAAACGGATATGAGACATAACAACACTCATTGATTATTAACATATATTGAGTGGGGGTTTATATTCTTTACAGCTCAAACAGTGAAATCAGTGTCATAAAATTTATGAAACCGCTCCCAAAAATAGGTCTTTTACTCTAATTAAATGGGAGCAATCCCACTCCAAAAAACTCACAATTATCAATAAAAACATTAATTTACCTTTTTCTAAATAACGACTTTATGAGGAAAATTGCCCTTAAACGCCCCCCTTAACTCTTCCAGATAGAGTTCACGACAATCAAAGGTTCTAAATTAAATTTTGATGCTTGATACCATCTATTTTTATTTGTGACTCATTCCCAATAAGTCATAGAGTGCATATCAAAAGGTTGGCATTAATGGTAAATTCTCCGCCAAATCAAACACATTTACTCCTCCAGTCATTGATGAGTGAATAAAGCAGATATTTGGCTAGGGATAATACATGTCACTTTGGGGATTTTGGGGAGCGGGGATTGCCTACTTCATGACAACGTTTGCCTTTGTTTTTGGCGGCATTTTTTGGTTATGTTCTGAAGGTAATACATTAAGAGAAACAAAGCGCCAATCATCAATAATGTCCGGGGTTATTGCTTGTACTATTGGAACTTGGGTGCTTGCTTTTGGTGTTTACGTTTACGGTTACTTTTGGGATAACTCTTCTCACTATTATTTTTATTTGCTCGCTCCATGGGGACTTGCCATTTTTGGGGTAAAACTTCGTAACCGCTGGGTTAAGCAATACGCGCGTGTAAAACACGCAAAAGAAGAACAGTGGCAAAAGCACTGGCGAGAATTATTAGGGGAAGATACTGAAGAGCTTCCACCATATACACATGATTACGAGCTCTACTCGGGCATTTGGCAAGCCAATGAAGCGCTCCAAGAACAGTGTTTTGCAGCCCTTCCTCACGGGAAAGCAGTCTACGAGAGAGTGAAAGCCTTCCAAACGATGGCCTCCCCCGCTGGTGACATAAACAATCAAGTTTTGCTGAGTAAACTCGATCAACTAGAGGATGAAATCATTCAAGTTCTTGAGCAACACTCACAAAAGAAAGTAAGCATTGAAACTGGCGCAGGTACTTTACGCAAAGAGTCAAAACGCAATGTTTATCACCATGAGAATGGCCCAACAGAAGAGCAACTGTACGACTCAATCAACCTCCAACATGATTTGGATCGAGAGCTACGCTACATTATCTATGATCGGCTCGGTTACGATGGCGAAGATGAGTACTTTTTCCTCCAAGCGCCACTCGAAGAGCTTACCGAGAATGAAACCGCAATCAACTGGATGCTCTGGGGGTTAGTAAGCGACCATTTTGCTGTTGACCCATACCAAACGGCGTTGGATCTCAGCCTAATGAATGCGGAACCAAGATGGGGGCAAAATGAACGGTTTGTAATGATTACGGCTCAATAAACGCAAGTACTAAGTCTAACTTTAATACAACCTATTCTGAGACCACCCTCGCGTTGGTTAACTTAGCCAGTAAGCGGCCAACGCGATCGCGCATTTCACGTCTATCGACAATCATATCTAGCGCACCATGCGCTAGTAAAAATTCACTTCGCTGAAACTCGTCTGGTAGCTTTTCACGTACCGTTTGCTCAATGACCCGTCTTCCCGCAAAGCCAATACTTGCTTTAGGTTCACCAATATTGATGTCTCCTAACATGGCTAAACTCGCCGAGACGCCACCATAAGTTTGGTCCGTCAATACTGAGATATAGGGTAATCTGTGCTCAGATAAGTGGTTTAACGCGGCGCTGGTTTTTGACATTTGCATGAGTGCCACCAAAGACTCTTGCATGCGCGCCCCTCCGCAAGCGGAAAAACATACTAACCCAGATTTTGTATTAATTGCGCTTTCAACTGCTCGGACAAACTTCTCGCCAACCACTGCGCCCATCGAGCCTGCCATGAAAGAGAATTCGAATGCACACGCAACAACAGGCAGACCCAATAACTTGCCCTCCATCACCACCAACGCATCTTTTTCTCCAGTCGTTTTCTGTGCTAAAGCAATTCGCTCTTTATATCGCTTTAAGTCTTTAAAACCCAAAATATCTTGTGGCTCCAACTCACTTGCCAACTCTTGTTGTGTTCCATGGTCCAGAAAAGAGATCAACCTTTGACGCGCAGCCATTCTCATGTGATATGAGCATTTAGGGCATACTTCCAAATTTTCTTTTAACGCGGCACTATAAAGTATTTGTTCACACTCAGGACACTTTGTCCAAACGCCCTCAGGGATAGACGCTTTGCGCGAACCTATTATATTTTTATTCTCAAATAACCGTTCTAACCAGCTCATAAATTCACCACTATTGATTACGTTCTAGCGCGATATCTCGTTGTTTGTTCGCTTAAACTTGTAAATAAAATTGTATGTAACTTAGTACAGGGATAAAGTGCGATATGCTGGCTTGATAATCCAATAAAATGGGATAATGAAATGTTTGATAACGTTGACCAAATCTGGTTAAAAAGTTTTCACTGTGTTTATGAGAACAGCAGCTTTAAGCGAGCCGCTGAGTGTTTGAATATACCAACATCAAATATCAGCCGACACATTGCCCTGCTTGAAGAAAAGTTAAACATTAGGTTGTTCAATAGAACAACAAGGCGAATGACGCCTACCGAGGCTGGAGAAGAGCTCTATAGCAGCACTCGTCCGTTATTGGAGCAACTCAACGCCGCACTAGAAACGGTAACGCGCCACTCACACACGGTAACAGGGGAACTGCGAATTCTTATGCCAGACACACCTGTACTGGCCAAAGCGGTTGTCACCTTTTGCACGCAATACCCGTCAATCTCTTTGTCTTGCGATACAACGCTAAACCCTAAAGATGATGTTATTGATAGCTTTGATGTCATTTTGAGTTTTCATAGAGGGACTTTGTCAGACAGTAACTGGGTGGCGAGAGAGATAAAACGCTGGCCCAGTGCCATTTTAGCCGCGCCTCAACTAATTGAGAAATACGCCACCCCTTACAAAATTACGGATCTAAGTCATGTTCCCTGCATCACGACGCTTACCGCAGTAAATGGTGCACCATGGGTATTCAAAAACCCTGTTGGGGGCCATATTACTCAAACTGTGCAATCTTCATTCAAAGTAAACAGCGGTCATCTCGCCAGATATGGCGCGTTATCAGGGCTTGGATACGCAATATTGCCAATTGAGTCATGCCAAAATGAGATCAAAAATGGTGAGCTAGAAATCGTCACTCTAGAGTACGAACCTGAGGATTTAGTGCTTTACGCCTTTTACTCGTCTAGAAAACATGTAGCTAAGAAAATATCTATGTTTGTTGAACATTTAAAGCAAAATGCGAAACTTAACGCTTAGCTAAGCTTTACTCAACTAATTTATCATATTTTGTTTTATCGTCTAGAAAGGACAGACACCGCTAAGCGATTTGAGACTCGATTTTTTCAAATAAAAAAGCCAGCAATTAACATTTACTGGCTTTTTATTAAAGAGGGTCAGTTGGCGTTTAGATTCTAAACGCTCCCACGTGACGATCGAGTGTTCGCGATAGCTCCGCGAGTTGTTGACTTGATGCTTCTAGTTGCTCACTCGCCGTTAGCGCACTTTTCACTGAGTGGCTGACGGTATCCATGTTCATATTAATTTCGTTTGCTACCGTTGATTGCTGTTCTGTTGCGGTTGCTACTTGAGTATTGATATCTGAAATAGTCGTCACTTGTGCAGCTATTGCTTCTAAAGCCTGTCGAGCTAACTCAGTTTCTGCCGTTCCTTCTTCAATAAGAGTCTTACTATTACTCATTGAATTCACCGCACTTTGAGCTTCAGTTTGTAGCTGGTGAATCATATTGTCAATTTCATCGGTAGAATGAGCCGTTTTAGTCGCTAGGTTGCGAACTTCATCAGCTACGACTGCAAAACCTCGGCCGGCATCACCAGCGCGTGCAGCTTCGATAGCCGCATTGAGAGCCAATAGATTGGTTTGCTCCGAAATACCTCTAATCACCTCTAGAATACTACCAATCGACTGAGTATTTTCAGCAAGACTCACGATAATGTTGGAAGTGCTGTTCATCTCGTTTTCAAGATTAGTCATCGCCGTTTTGGTTCTTTCTAGCGTCGTGTAGCCATCTTGCGCTTCATTACTTGCTGCACTCGCAGCATTTGCCGCTCCAGCAGCATTGGAGGCAATTTCATTGACCGTCGCAATCATTTCGTTCATGGATGTGACAACCAGCATGGTTTGCTCGTTCTGCTCTTGCCCTCTTGTGAGCGCTTGTTGAGATTGCCCACGCAAAGCGACAGCTGAACTATTAAGCTCCACACCAGTATTTACAACTTGTGTAATAATCTCATGTACTTTCCCAACAAAAACGTTGAAAGCAGAAGAAATTTGCGCGACTTCGTCATTACCTTTCGCTGGCAAACGAACGGTTAAGTCTCCGTCTCCTTTTGAGATGTCTTGTAGAGCGTCTTTAAGCGCAGAAAGCGGTCTCATCAGTTTATTTAGCAGAAGTGACAGAATCAAAACACACATAACGAAGATCGCCACCATAGAGATCAACTGGTAAGTAATAATTCCATTCGTCGCTTGGCTCACTTCGGTAATAGGAATACCAATATCAAAAGTACCGTATAACTGACCATCCACATAAATTGGTGCCATGATGTCAAACACCCATACTTTCTGTACATCGGCATACCACTTTGAGTACTGTTGAACACCTCTCGTCGCGCCTTCAACAGTATATTCATCGTTATAGGTTTTGTTCAGCTTGTGCTTATCACTGTGGGCTACTGCCGTCACGTTACGATCAATTACAACGGCATAACTCACGTCTGAACGTTGTTTCAGCCCCTCAACAAGCGATTGTAAATCTTGCATTGGATTGGCTGAGTTCTCCAAAATATAACTCGCATTTCCCGCTAGAAACTCAGCTTGAACTTGGGATTTGTTTAAGATGATGTCATCGATTTTCTGACTCGAAATTAGGTACGTTGATGCCATACTCGCCACGACAGCAATACCAAACATGGCGCAGACTGCTAATAAGATGATTCTTTTCATTATAATTGTCTCAATACAATTCAATTGATGCTCATTAATCGAGCGCTAAGCCTTTCTTCTCCAAAACCAACCAAACTGCATTTTGGGTCTGTTTGGCAGAGCAAGACATAACTTTATAACTATGTATCTGCTTGGTTCCCGATTACTTTAGACAGAAGGAAAAAAAGTCTTCAAAACGTCACATTTCTACGAGGTTTGGCGAAGGGACGAGTACGCAAAAGGAAACGTTTGCATAGTTAAATTTAACTATGCGACCAAATTGGTATCGAACATTAAAGAAAAGAGTTCTAATTAGCGTTTTGCCGTCGGGAGCGCTGTGGTCAGTGCTCCCGTTTTATCATTTAGTATCTCAGGTTCAGATATTAGAGCCACAATTGCAGCGGTTGTAATCCGAGATGCTTGGTGAAGCGAGAATGACTTGGTTTGTAGATATGGCAGCGATGTCGGATCGAGTGATTCTCAATCAAGAATCGGCAGCAAAACATGCAAACCAAGGCATGAAGCCATTACCCATACAAAAAGAAAGGAAAAGAGTCTTTATCACAGAGTTTAACTCGTCAGCGATATGTATCCATGCATACCCATGTATAAACCAACTGCACTGATCAAGACGCCCGATAAGTAAGGAGCTCGACGTGCAACATCATTCAAACCGCTCCATTTAGATGTCGCTTTTTGCACGCCCACTGCTGCCACAACGCCAACTGCAACCAGAGTCAAGGCTAAGCCAATACTGAATGACACAACTAAAGTCGCACCAAGAGTCATTGCCTTAAGCTGCAAACAGATAAGCAAAACCGTTACCGCAGCAGGGCATGGAATCAAACCACCCGTTAATCCAAACAGCAGAATTTGCCCATTCGTCACGTCTCGATTCTCAAAGCGTTTTTGAATGTCTAAAGCGTGAGCGCGTTCGTGAGCATCTTGATATTCCTTATCTTCGCTTTCTAAATGAGAACCAGGACGAAAATGTACATCAAAGTCATGGGTATGATCATGGTGCCCGATGCTCAAAGTGACAGAAAGTCCATTAGAGACTTCAATGCAAGACGCCGATTCCAAGTATCCATCACGCTCTATAAAGTGATAAATATCAGCAGGTTGATAACCATCACTCGATACCGAAACCTTGATACCTTCAGCAGTTAAAGGTTTACCGCTGAGTGTTCGCAACTGGAAACGGTGATGTTCCCCTTCCTCTGTAATCGAAAGCGAAACATGCCCATGTCCTGTATCCACAACTTGCGTCGTCCAGTCGCGAGCATGATCCTGAGCTTTGTTCCAAGCTCGCTCATCGCTCCATGTCCGCCAAAACATCCATACGCCGGTTGTCACGATAATGACCCCAGAGATAAGTTGCATCCATGGTTCAGCCGCTTCAGCGGTGAATTTCTGGCTAATATACATCCCGCCAACAGCGATTAACCATACAATTGCAGTGTGAGAAAGTGTGGCAGCTAAACCCAGCATCACGGCTTGTTTGACCGTTCCTTTCACAGCGACAATGAACGCCGCCATCATCGTTTTAGAGTGCCCAGGTTCTAAACCATGCAAAGCGCCAAGCAAAATGGCACTGGGAATAAAGAACCACCCATTACCTTGTTGTAGTAACGCGACAAAATCCATTGTTGTTCTCTGTTGTTGATTCTAATTTATCGCAAACTATACTCCCCCCTAGTATTAAATACTACCCCCCAGTATAAATTGAGTGCTACATTATCAGTTAGAATAACTCGGCCCGTAACTTAAAGAAGATAAGACATGTCGCATACAACCAGAGATCAAAAGAAGCTCAACACTCGAGTCAGTAAAATACAGGGTCAGGTGAATGGACTTAAAAAAATGCTGGAAGAAGAGCATGAATGCCAAGATGTGTTGCAGCAGATTGCCGCTATTCGGGGAGCAGTAAATGGTTTGATGCGAGAAGTAATTAAAGGTCACTTACTTGAGCACGTTGTACTTGAGGAAGACAAAACTCAACGTGAAAAAGATATGGAAGTCGTATTAAAAGTACTGGACTCTTATATAAAGTAACCCTACTTCGCTAGAGTAAAGTCACTAGGGTTACACTCGAATATATCCTTTATATGTAATCGCTTACTAAGCGGGAAATAACAATTCCATTTCATATTGATTAAGTTGAAAATGGAACCTATATCGGTTCAAGTTAAATAGTTTATTTATAAGAACTAAAACGGCCCAAACATAGGGCCGTTCATATTATTAACAATCTCTAAACCATCTGATAAAAATACATATTGTGATAGGTTTTTACTTTATGGAAGAGTACAAGTAAACCTTTATACCTCTTGTAATTCGACGTGCTTAGCGCTGTAAGATTTTGTAAATGCAACACACCCCAAAAGTACAGCAAGTGGTAACACAGGATCAAAGATTGAACCATGAGATCCGAAGAATAAGTTAAGAATCATGACTAATGAACCACCAATAGCCCAAGCAATTGTTGTTGGAATAGTCCAAATAATGAGTTGTTTCTTAACCTCAGTCACCCCCATTAATCGATTAACAATATGGAATAGCGAGTCATTAAAGTAGCCAGCAAATAGAGATCCCATCGTAGCTGCCGTCGCTGCGAATAAAAGGTTAACGTCAGGAATATTCACTAAAACTGGGGCAGATATAGAAGCAGCGGTTATCATGGAGACTGTACCAGAGCCCTGAATAATACGAACTAACGTCGCAATGATAAATGGAATCATAACCGCAGAAATAGGAAGCCCTGCAACTTGGTTAGCAATCTCTGCGCCCGCACCCGTTTCACGCAATACGGCACCTAACGCGCCACCAGCTCCTGTTACTAACAAAATGATGCCACAAGTGGAGATTCCTTGTTCCATCTTTTCATTCGCTTCTTCTTTGGTAAGGTTATTACCCAATGTGTAAACCGCTAATAACGTCGCTATTGATAGTGCAATAGTAGGGCTGCCGATAAAAGCGATAAATTGACCAAATGTTGTTGCAGTCAGCCCTTCGAAGGCTTTGTTGCGTAATTCGATGGAACTAAATCAAGAAACTACGATCTGAGCGGCTACGCCCATCAATCGTCGTAGCC
>NZ_JAWOWL010000007.1:0-14464 GCF_033340395.1 Vibrio sp. 1159
TCATAGTTTCACCTGTCATGCTATGAGGTGTATCTTAACACCTCTAATCAGGTGGCCAAATTCACCGTACCACTACAAAATGTACGTGACCATTTAGGGGGTATATATAAACCTACAAAATATAAACAGTGTTAATTTTATAAGTTACAGTCTTGAAAAAATTAGTTTGATAGTGAAAAAGTGAAGTGCTAATTGCTTAGGAAGTGTCATCGATAAATAAAGGTTAGGGCCATCATCAGACCAAACAACGGGACCATCCACTCAATTTTTTTAGAAAAGAAATGCCCGAAGCCATCATGGATTCCCGAAAGCACCACCAAAAAAAACAGTCCACCAAAGATATACCCCATCAAGTGAATCCAAAATGTTAACAACCCACCTTTGAACAGAGCCCATAGAACACTGATATTAGGGTCTACATCAAAAATCACTAAAACACTGATTACGTATGATAGGTATGACATGAAATGAAATGACTTTAATCGTTCAATAAATTCTTCCATACAATAAACCAGTTACTAAAAAAGTTGAGTTATCACAAAATCTTAGCTCAATAATTTCCGTTACTACAGGTTTACTAAAAAATTGTCTTATCGTTTTTCATACTTGACCAATAATGGCCATTTCATAGCGAGCAATCGAGTATGACCTTTGCCATTGCTTAAGTATCAACATTAGTTCGCACTCCACATTTTATCGCTATAAAAGTGAAAATAGTGAACCAGGATTAAATTACATTATCCATATAAATAACAAATGGTTACAGTCGATTTTTCACAAATCCAAACTGTTTGGATGAACTCAATTTTTTTTAGTAAACGTAACTCTGCGATCCTTCGAGGTGTTTCAAGAACAAGAGAGTATTCTGGAGTGCAGAGACAGTTTTTTTGAGTTTATTAATCAGTAAGTTATCGAATATATGGTATATACCCGTTCAACTTGAAGATACAGGTTTCAATATCTGAAAATTATCCGTAATTCTGGATACGAGTGTACCTGCAACTTCTGGTAACGTTACATCGAAAAACTCTTTGATGGCTGAAGTAAATTCTGGCTTGGAGGAGAAGTAAATATTGTTCCTCACATGCTCATTCATCACTTTCCAAAGCCGCTCTATTGGATTTAAATTTGGACTGTAAGGCGGTAAGTAATGAAGCTCGATATTGAGCACTTTTGCCGCATTTTTCACCAACTCTGACTGATGATAGGCGGCACCATCAAGCACTAGGTGAACTTTTTGCTCCGACGGATAATGCTCCTTTTTGAGCTTCCAGAAGAAGCGAACAATGCTCTCGCTGTTTATCGTGTCATACGTGTCTGTCACCGTTGCGCCAATATTTTGAAGCGGTAACGCACCGATAATATTAAGACGAGTTCGACTGCCTGTTGTCTCAATCACTTTGTCTTGGCCTTTACGTATCCAGCCATAACTGAGTTTTGTTGACTGCGTAGGATGAACGGCATCCATAAATAACACAGGGTCTTCGCTGTTTCTTAGCGTCTCGTTGTAGTATTCGATAAAGGCTTGCTGCATCTCTGGATTAAACTTGTGCGGTACACCTTTCGGCTTCTTATATGAAAAGCCGTGATGATGTAGCCATTTGTTCATGCCTGCAACGGTATAGCGAATACCAAACTCGGCTTTCACATAAGCGACTATTTGATGGGTATGAAAGTACGTCTTCTCAGATAAATGTTCGATAAGCTGCATGGTTTGCTCAGCAGAAAGTCGGCTCTGGCTACCACCATTTTCAGGCTTAAGTTTTTCAGAGAGGACATAGTCACTGAGATGACGAGCAACGGTCGATTCATGAATACGAAGCGCTTGAGAAATCATCGTTTGACTCCAGCCTTCAGACGCAAGTAAAACCGCTTTGATGCGGTCACGCACTCGACCATCACGAGTTGAATCGTGCATCACTTCGAGTTGTTGTTTCTGTTGAGGAGTCAGTATTATTTTCATGGTGCGTAGCATGATCCTGCTTTAAGGACAAATCAAGCATCTTCAATGATCACGGGTATAGTGTTAAACCATTTAGGAGGGTTAAATGCAAAATAATATTGGTAGGTTTAAGCATAAAGTTAATGCTTCTTTGTCATATCAACAGTTATCTGTTTCGGATGAAAACGCAGCAATAATCTTATACGAGAACGGTGCTTACAGGCAATCTTGTTACTACACTCTTCAGGCAATGGAAAAAGTGATTAGAGCCAAGATATTCACTTTAGTTGACGCTAATAACTCGTATTTTAGAGAACGAAACAGAAGTCACTCGGTGGAGGATGCGGTCAGTTTCTTGCTTGAGGTTATTAGCTCAAACGAAACTGTTAAGTCTCAGATTAATCACCAGTTGAAAGAACATGTTTTAGGGATAACTAAATATAACTTTCTCCACAATAACCTTAGGTATCCGTCGTTTTTTCAAAAGTATGACTCTTACTCTTTACTAGAAGTGGGAAAAGAAGATGCCGGTGACTTACTTAACCGTCTTAAATTATTAAAATCTTTCATTCAGGACATAGATGTTATAGCTAATACGTAGGATTTCAGTAATACCTTTGTTTTTATAAACACTTACGAAGCGTTTAAGTCAGTTATCAATTCTTGGTATTTTGTGTGAAACGGCTTTTGTGATTGTCACACAATGAGTTTGGTGAAGTTGCAGCGTTTCAAAACACTCGACGTTACTTTAGTTCTATCCGGTAAAAACGGAGATTTGGAGACGAATGGATATCGTATTTGTGAGGCATGGTGAGCCTGATTACTCGTTAGCTGACAAGCGCAAAATGAGCCAGCTTGAAAAAGACTATGCACCTTTACATCGAGAACACATACATCAATTGCATTCTGTTGCAAAAGAGATTCAAGCTGAGGGAGCAGAAGTAATAATATCTTCACCCTATACGAGGGCTCTCCAAACAGCAGAAATTATCAATCGTAATCTCTGCTTGGATATTTTTGTGGAACATGACCTTCGTGAATGGCGGGCTGACTTGAAAGGTGGCTATGTAGAACTTCAAGAAAGGGACCGCCGTTGGCATGAATATCGTGACTCACTGAGGAATAATTCAGAACTCAATAATGTTCCCTACGAGTCTTGGGTAGAACTGAAAGATCGTGCTGTAAATGTGTTATCTCGTTACACGAATTACTCTAAGATAATCGTTGTTTCTCATTTCAATGTATTTGAAAGTTTGGCAGGTTATCAAGACGTTGGCATTGGCTGCGGGGGCTATCGTTCGATAACGTTGGACAAATTGGGTTAAAGTTAAAGCCTACTAATTTATCGCAGGCCTATAGATATCACATCGATGTTAAAGACTCTGATTCAACTTACTGACCATATTGACTACATGAGTTCAAGCGTTCAGATGTTTATAATGAATAGTCTGGTGATGGTCTGCCAAAGTAGTAGCCTTGTCCGATATCGCACCCTAGCGAGACCATTGCTTCAAGTTGTTCTTTGGTTTCAATGCCTTCTGCGACTACAGTCATATTAACGATGCCTGCCATCTCAATGGCCGCTTTTGTTAGTACGACCATTTTCTCATCGTTGATGTTATTACAGAACATTTGGTCAAGTTTCACGATATTTGCGGGCATATAAAGTAAATAGGCGATATTGCTCATTCCTGTACCGAAGTCATCGATAGATATTTGGTATCCACGAGCTTTTAAGGCAGAAAGGACCTCTAAACCCTTGTCACCTTTTCTGACTCCGACCGTTTCAACAATTTCAAACTCGATTAAATGGGGTGGTACACCATATTTCTTTTGGGCATTCTGGATACTCAAAAGGCTGTTCTTATCTAGTAAGCAAGAAGCATCTAAATTCATTGCCACGGTAATCTCATTGCCTGAATCTAAGAACTCGAGACATTTTGCAAAACCAGTATCAATGATCCAACTATTCAACTCACCCATTAGCCCATACATGTTGACCCAATTAAGAAAATAAGGCGGCAATAAAACACCGAGTTCTGGGTGATTCCAGCGAATTAGTGCTTCTACACCTACTGTTTTACCGGATTTTAAATCAACCTTTGGCTGATACCAGAGTTGAAACTGGTCCTGACTGATAGCGCGTTTAATGTCGTAAAGAGAGAAAGCCATTGCATGATTCGTTAAATCTCCACCAAGTTTTCTCGAGGTAGTAAACTTTGCCAGTGAAGCCTCTGTGCTATTTATTAACTGATTTAGAGTGTCTCCACTCTCAGGGTAAACCCCTAGACCAGCAGTTAATTTGATAAGTGATGGTGGCGTATGGGCCGTTTTACGGCCCTTACTAATTTCAGTTTGTAGCAAGTGATCAATGATTTGGGAAATGTTCTCTCTTTGGACATCAGCATATAAGGAGATAAAGAAGGTGTCGGATTCGACTTTTGAAACTATGAAATTGCTTGTAGCTATCGTTTGACTTACGATTTCGATAATCCAAGGCTGTACGAGTTCTATCTGTTTTTCTGTTTCGATATAACCAAATTCTTCGTTTAGCTGATCCTGGTTACTTACTTTAACTGCGAGTAGAAAAAGTCTTTGCTTGAAAGAGATCAGTAATTCTATTTCACTGAAAAACTCACGGCGAGCCAACACTTTCTTGACCGGGCAACTAAGTATTGTAGATTCCGCGTTATAGTTATATATGCGTTGATTGCTGTTATCCAAAATCTTTGTCTCGCCTTCAATCATTGAAATCTGCTCGTAAGTAAACAACGTACAGTTTAGATTATATACAAAGATTTTTAAGAGCGTAAGACTTTACTCTTGAAGATATTCAAAGACAATGTATAACAGAGAAAAGTTTACGTTATTAAAACTCATCTGATACTAAAATCATTGAGTTTTAACCTCAATCTAAAACTGAGAGTTAGGAACATGAACAGAATTCTTAAAACAATGCTGGTATGTGTAGCATTGACATCTACTCAAGTGAGAGCCAGTCAATTACCCGATTGGCTATCAAGCACTCCTGTTGATACAACTGTTTATTGCGTGGAGTTAGGTCCAAACATCGATGACACACGAAAAATAGCTGTGCAGTTTGCATCAGAAGATAGAGGCGCAAGTTTAAGCGCTGTTGAAGTATCTGGACAAGAAAGAGCTCATGAAAAGTTACAGAATGGAAATGTGGTCAGTTCGTATGAGATGAAAGTCGAGACGGTTGCAACTGGTGATAAGCAATCCGTTTTCCTCATTGATGAAGTAATTTTAGATGATTCTCTGTGTGTTTTGGTTGGTTAATAAAATTCATTTGAGGTACAAGCCCCACTAGATTTTGAAAGAGAACCTATCCGACAAAAATGGCAGCATCACCTCTGTATGCTGCCAACAGACCTTTTCTATTTATCTTAAATGTCTTTCTTATTTTAAACCTAGAAAACAAGCTACTTTAGTTTCTATCTCATTCTTTTTACTTGGCTTTAATTTGCAATAAAACACAGACTTATTTAATTCTAGATTTCTAATTACAAAGTAAAATTGATGATCAACGGCCCCTGTATCAACGAGCTTAAATTCAGTGAAGGGAAAACGAGATACCTGTAGATTTTCTGTTATTTTTAGACCGAAGATGCGAGTTTGGCTCACTAAATGAATTTTACCTGTATCAATGCCAATGTGTTTCCGGTATCCAAATGGAATAATTGACAATAAAAAAATTGGTATTGCCCAGTTCGGCATGGAGTATCCATACAACAACGAGTGGTATGCACTACTAAGACAAACGAAACCTAAAAAGGCCGAGAGAACTAGGAATGCTTTAGAAGCGACTGATGCGCTAAAACCAAATATTTCCTTGTCATTAATCTTTGTGTGAAATGGAAGTATTAACACTATTAAATCCTAATGCATTTGGTGTGTTGCTGGCATGTCCTCCACCAGCACAGGCATGATCACTTTATCCAACACTTGCTGAGCGCACTCAGTTCCATGTGGTGTTACTTTCGGAGTACTCAACTTCGACCTTAGATTATTGCAATCGACTGATGTTAGCCCCAATGCGTCAAGTTCAAAATCTAATGACCATTGTGCGGTAATAAGGTGATTCAAAACTGAATGGACAAAACTACGTCGACCATCAGGCATGGTCATATCACTCTTCTTAGAAAGGAAATGAATTGGTACCTCTACATGGGGCAATTCTATTCGTGGTGACTTCAGTAACTCGCCAACCTGTTTATTTATCGGCGTGCTCGTGATACGTGCATTATGGGTATCTATCCAGAACCTCAACCGGGCAACACCATCAGACGTATCAGAGTTGGCAATCAATGACATTGGGTCTTGATGATGAAAAAAGTGCGATACCACAGCGACGGCAAGCATTTGATTGTCGTTAAGCTTTTCTAACATTCTTTAGTATTTCTCTCTTTCGTTCGTTTAATTCAGTATCTGAGAGCCAGCTCGATGCGCAATACTTACCTCTTTATAGGCGTTATTTCGACAGTTTTTCCCGTTTTTATTTTAAGTACATCCACAGCTTCAACAAAAGACATCTCGTTATCTATAAGTGTTGATAACATTGCGATTATTTGTTCATTACTCAGGGCAGGGGTTGGGTAAACTGGTTCGACTTTTTTAAACCTCGATACTGGCCACTTATTAAATCGTCGATAATACGCGCCGTGATACGGTCCAAAAGCGATCGGCTTAACTTCATCAACGACATGAGCATTTGGAACATGGGCAAGTACATGACTAACAGTCATTGATTCCTTCTCAGCAACGATATAAATAGTTTTATTTACACCCTTGAGACCTTTACAACTAAACTCACTCAATGTTGAATCACCAATCGCACATGCCGGTATACGCCTGGCAAGCAATAAACTAGCAAGTATCGGATCGGCAACCACGACTAGCCAGTCCGACTTTATGTTAATTGGGTGATTCATATGGCATGGAGTGGGAGGCCTAATGGATTTTTCATTGACGGGCTCGCCCAACTGCAAACTGTCTCTATATCCCCATAGGAAGACATCGTTATTAGGAAGCACCCAAGGAACGACAATCCCTTTATTAACCGAACGTGCTGATTTATAAAGAGAAATAGGTAGCCTTTCTCTCACGACACTTTGAATAGCACTACCCGAAGGTAGATAGCCAAGTGGTGCTTTAAATAATAGTTCCTTATCCCAACCACTCATCACTAGAGATTCAACAGCTTCTTCATTGGCTTTCAACCATAGCTTTAGCTGTTCCAGCAACCACCTAGTCGTAACGGTTGCATGTTTGTCACTGGCTTTGTCTGCACTAGAACCTTTCTCACCCCCTGCTCCAAAAATTGCTGGTGGTAATGCTAAACATGAACTCTGTAATAGATTTTTAGCTGCGTCTATTTCGGTACATTCATTAAGCATACCTAATGCACTCACCAGGCTCGTATGTTCATGACAGTTATTACAGCTAATACTACCTGTGCCAAAGTAATGGAATGCATCATTACTCCAACAAGACGGACATACTAGTGTGCAAGATTTACCATCATTTTTCTCGATCGGGCGTAAACCATGAAACAACGAACTGTTGGTTAACTTGAACGTTGAGTAAAACTTTTCAGACAAGTACTGGTTAAGTCTATTTAACATACAAAAGCCCCATTGACTACTTCGTAATCATTATAAAGCGTTTTGTTATTTTTAATAGCTACATGGTTAAATTGACTGTGGCATTAACGCTATTTGGTAAATTATTGATTATCCGCATTTCGAGTTGAAGCGGCGGATTAATGCCCTTACATCGCATGGAATAATCATCACAACTATAAAAAAATAGCATGATAATAACCCTAAAATGGATACTGTTTAGTAGCCGTCACAATGTGTTTTTGTACAAAACCATAAGCACGCTGTAGCACAATACATGCACCGAACTCGTGTATAGAGAATAAGAAAAGTTAATATGAAGCAAACACTTGAAAAACCAGAACAGGAGATGCCTCCATTGGCTATTGAAGATCGTCTAATGGACGCACAACAAGATGGGTATGAGATTGTCGCCGCTATTCGTGGATTCCGAGTAGCATTATCTACCCTTTGCTATTTTTACATCGAACTTATTGCAAAGAAAAACAAGCAAGAAGTAGAAATAGGTTTTTGGCCGGGCATGACCGATAGTTTAGATAATGCAGTTCAAACACTTACAGGCATAAAAGACAAGCATCCTTCAGTCGTGATTATTCATCCAAAAGAACCACAACTACAAAACAATCTGAATACATGATTGTGTCTCAAGGTTAGTTTCAAAGTATTTGTTCCTACCCTAATGTGAATTTACTTAGGGTAGGTTTTTAGAACACGTACAACTTGTTGATTAGGATAAGTGCCGCAATAGTATTCTGTAGCTTCTGCTGTCTCTCGATATGGGATGAATACTGAACTTTCAGAGATGCTACAACAAAGCTTAGTTCCATCTTCCAATTTAGAAACAACTGAATATTCAGGTTTCACCGGCAACACATACAGACATGAATTATTGCCCTTTTCATCAGGCTTGGGAGTAAGCACTATGCGGGCGTCCCTTGTCGCCCAGTTTTGCATAGAATTAGGCTTTAAAATTGACCAACTTAGCTCACGATCCAAAAATCGATAAACCGCATAATTCTGTGATACATTGCTAACGGCTTCTTTGCTTAGCCAGCCAATGGCTAGACCTAAGGCTATCAATTTGATGTCTATGAACAATTTCACTTCACTGCCCCGTCTTGACGTAACCACAAACATGATTAACGCCACATATTGAATTCGTGGTCATAATACCAAAAAGTACAAAGCATTTAACTCTCAATGAAATAAAATCCAATTTAACGATGAATTTTACAGCATCCATCCTTACCCGATAGCTAGTAACTACGTGATTTGACGGGAAACGACCTGCATTAGATACGTATAGGGATAATCAAATCAATGACAACAGAAGTATGTTGTCATATGATTGCAATTTCAAAACGCTAGTTATTAAAATTGATGTATTAGGGGTAAATATGACTTCTGCTTGGCTTGAAGCAATTAGTGCACTAGACCGTCGTCTAAGTGCAGGGAATATGACACTAAAGGAATATATGACATTAGCCTTCCTAAATGAAAATTCTCATGTTACCGAGGAAGAATTGGCTATGTTTGCAAGCCATAATGAGGATGCTCATTTTGGTAAGTCCATCATAGCTAGATTATTAGATGCCAGTTACTTGACTCGTGACGAAACATCAAACGCTATCACGGTAACTGAACATGGGCATAACGTCGTGGAAGAAGTCCATCGTTTATGTAAGTCGAGGCTAATAATGCCGCTATTTTCTACTCCCAACCATTGAAGGCGCGTTGCGCCTTCTCAGATATTAATATAAGAGTTCTACTCTTCGGTTTCTCGCTCTTGACTCCACGGATAGCCCAGGATCTGCTGGATGCGTCTCACCGTAACTCACACAAGTCATTTGCTCTTTCCTGGCACCGAAAGATTCAAGTTTTTGGCAAACATTATTTGCTCGTAATTGTCCAAGTTTCAGATTGAAGTCTGCAGAACCCTTTGAGTCGGTGAACCCTGCTACCAGCAAACGGATACTTTTGTCAGATGACAAGTAATTCACGTGTTGCTTGAGCTGTTCATTCCACTTGTCTTCGACTAATGGTGAGCCATAAATAAAATAGATAGTATGTTGGGAAGGTTGTGATAATAGAATTGGCTCAACTCTATCACTCACCGCGGCTTCAACGGCAAGTTCGATTTGCTGAGTCCTAGTCATTTTTGCTGCTTGATTTTTAGCGATCTTCTCTTTCATGTAGTTCTGTTGATTAGCAATAAACACCTGCTCTGAACTCGCCGGTTTATCAAAAGAACTCATTGATTCTTGTTTGGTCTCAACCGGTGTAGTTTGAAGCAAGCTACAACCAGATGTTGATAAGATGAAGCTTATCAATAAGCTTGTATTTACCATCCTCATTTCGAACGTTTACCTCGATCTCCAAAAATTCACCAATACATTTTAACGCCATTCATTGAAGGTGAAAACTTTTTTGAAAGAAATCGACTTGGAAACATATTTTAACAATAAATTCATAGCTTTATGGTATTACTACGTTTTCATTATTAAATGTTAACCAATTTTTCACAGTAAAAATACTGTAAAACGCTTAATATTTACATTGATTTGACCTAACACTGTATTGCAACCGTATGAGATTTTGCTGATAATTAAAATCTGTTCGTATCGCTACTACATGCAGTATTTAGATATTAGTAATCAATTTCATTTGATAATAGTTTTAGTAACTTAGGTGGAATATCTCATAAGTGAGACAGGAAAATTATTAAATTGCTATATTGTACGGTTACAATTTAAACGGAAAGTGTGTAAAACATAAACATTAGTTTTAGAATTAGTAGTTGATGGAAAGGTATGTTAATGACAGATGCCGATTTAAAGATCAAACTAGAACTTTCAAATCAGATGGAAATCATAAATGAACTCTTAAACGAGTTGAGGGATTCCATAGGTACATCTGATCTCATTGCAGCTGAAGTATTTAAGTTACCACCAGTTCCAAAAACTATAGAACATGTCAACGTTACTGAGATCCCCGTCGAAACCTTGAAAGACGAAATAGCGTTTTATGAAGGTATTCGGTCATACCGAAAGTTGTATGGGGATGAAGGTATCTCGACCAAAGTTGCGTATAGGCTACCAGGGTACATTCAAATTAGGGACCCTAACCGCAACATAAAAAAAATTATAGGCCTCATAAATAAGCACAAGGCTTTGTTCAAGTCCGAAGTGCAAAAGATAGACGGCCCCAAGAAAAGGCATGACCTAGTTCATTCGCTTTTTCCTGGACTGATTACCAAACAGCTATACAGAAATTTGTATGTTGTAGAAAACATTAGCTACATGGGCTTTTTCTGGACAAACAAGTTTGTTACGTACAAAACAACCAAGGATGAAGTTATTGCAATGATAAAAAAGCAAATACCTCATCCACCAAAAGGATCAAACCCCAAAGAGTGGGAATCGATTCTTAGCGGCGAAGTTACCGATATACAGCGTTTACCTGCTGGTTCGGAGTTACGTATCAAACGTCCAGCAAGGGTAAGTGCAGCCGTAAATACTGATTGTGAGGTTATGCCTCAACTGAGTGCTCATCTCCCCATAATCATTGTACAAAATCGACCAGTATCCATCAGTCCTTTGATGGATTACAACGCGTCGCTTAGACGATGTGTAAGATCAGATTCGAAGATTGGCGGTAAGCCAATTATAAAACGGCTGCACCTCTACCTTAAGAGGCAGTAATGTCCCAATATACGAAGACCCTAGCCTGCTCTTCGAAGAAAAGAAGTGTGACGAATATGAATAAAGAAATTAGTAAAGTTGAAAAGAGAGATAGCGACACTTTGGCGACCCCAGAGGACATGCTTTCTTACGAAGAAGTGCAAAAGTACGCTCATAAAAACAACATAAAAAGTATGCGTGAATGGTTTGGCTTCCATAATGTTCGTAAAGGCGGAACTCCGCGTCCTCGCAACATCCCTGGTGACCCATCAAAATACTTTGGCCGCAGAGACCAATGGGTTAGCTGGCCAAGCTTCTTAGGTACTGCCACCAAAGCAACACAAATATTAAAAGATGAATTCTGTGATTTCGAAGAATGTAAAAAGTGGTTTGCCGACAACAAAGTTTATACAGTGACACAGTTCCGTGAAATATCTAAATCAGGTGAACGACCTGACTTTATACCTTCTGCTCCAGATAAAAAATATGAAGTAAAATTCTCCGAGTTGTTATGTCCAAAAAAATCAATCTATCTTCCATTTGAAGATGCGAAAGAACTAGTTCGTGGTTATGGCTTTAAAAGCTACCTAGAATTCCGCGAAGGTCGCCGTAATAACCTCGACAAACTAGCAGTAGTACCGTGCAACCCAGACAAGTTTTACGACCAAAGCAATGAATGGACAAGTTGGCCAGATTTCCTTGGTTACTCACGCCTCAGAAAATAAGATTTAGTCAATATACTGCTATAAACAAAAAAAGCCACCGACATTGCTCGGTGGCTTTTTGATTGCCTTATGAACAGATCTTGTGACCTGCCCCCTTAATCTGAAGTTACGTAACTCGTATAGTTCAAACTTAATTTTCTCATAGCTTTACTAACTTGCAGCCGTTCGTTAGTTAAGGGAACATATAAATTGAACTCAGATTCGTCCTTTGTAAACCATACGTAAGGTGTCGTTTTATCCCATACTGGCGATATATTTTTATCTTTGCTGTTATCCGCACCACCTGCGACACATAAATTACCCGCTTCATACCCCGACAAAGACAGGTCGGAACATACTCGATACTTAGATAGCGCCTTTAGGATTTTTAATTTCTCTGGGTCAAGTCTACCATCAACCTTATCTGAAACTTTGTTATACCTTACCTTATCAACGCCATAGCCAATCAAGTACTTACCCGGAACTCTTGCTTCATTGTTGGATAGGGTTACTGTGATCGCGTCTGTAATGCCTGCCACACCAGTTCCCGGATAGTATGTGTAGTTTTCAGTTCCAGATATAACACGCTTGTCTGGATAATCCTTCCATTGGCCGTTTACAACACCAAGTTCTTTTGTGACCCATCTAACCAGATCTTCTGAACCTTCAACGAGAACTCTCAGAGTAAGACGAACGCCACTAGTGCCATCACTGTTTTGTATTGGTACCTGTTTGACTATCTCATAGGCAACATTCTCTTTAAGTTTACTGAGCATAGCTTTGTACGTTGTTTGCTTATTCGCTTGGCTAACCTCTTTCAAATCAGCTTTTGCGTTTTCACTAAGTAGAAGCTCCAGATATTTCGTGTCTACACTAACAGTAGTTTTTCTTACTGGTAAACGGCCAATCATTTCAACTATCGAATCACGCTTGCTTTGGCGCTCTTTCAATTTTGCAATGTCAACGTGGTCACCACTCTGTATGTAAGATTCGAATTGTTGGTCGTCGTCTATCAATTTCTCAAGAACTTGCTGAACCTTTTTATCTAGGTACATTTGTCTAAGCGCTTTATCTGCCAGTTCGGTATCAATAACCGACTCCACCGATACGGTTGCACACATACCTTCGCCACTATTACACACACCCACAGATTCATCCGTTCGCTTAGAGCTAACGGTCGCGCCATTTAGTAGCCAACTCGCACGACTCAAATACCCATTACTGTCCATGCGCTTCACAGATAACACCCGTTCAGTAACCTGCTGGCCAACGCTTTCTAATGCTTTTTGTTCTGCTAATGATTTTGCTGAGTTGATGGAATCAAACTCTCCGAGCTCATAAACACCTGTACCAGTAAATGGTATCTCTTGCCCGTACAAGACTGGTGAACAGATCAAAAGTGCTGAAATTAGAACAACCTTTTTCATATCTAAATTCCTGTTTCTACATACCAATATGAGAACACACTTCCACCCTTCCGCAATAGGTTGATCGAAAAAAAACCAGAGCAAGTGTTGCTCTGGCTTTTAACATTTCATTTTAGTTAATTACTCTATGGATAAGTTTTTACCCATGCCATCACTGCTGTATAGGTAATGCCTCTCTCCAGTTTGAACATTTTCTAACTCTACGGAATCTATACCGTTGTTAGAACCACTAGAGATTTTTGTAAACTCTTCTCCATTCATTTCTACTTTACTACCATCGGATGCACTCATTAGTTCCTTAAAACCGTCATCCGAAACATCGATTCTATCTGGTACACCATTTGTTCCGGAAACAGTTTTAGAATCAATTGATAATGCAGATTCAGAACCTTGGTCAGGTGAATTATTTTCAGCTGGTGTAGTGCTACTATCATCAGCCGAAGCTGAATTATCACCCATAACCGTTGGCGAAGTCTCTGAGCGTTGCTGAACTGGTGCACTACCGTTTTGTGTATTTGCAGTAGCACGTTCACCATTTGAGGATGGTGCAGTTTCACCACCCGCCCCCTGCTGTGAGACACTAGCAGCTACAGGCGCATTATCACCTTTGGTCATTAACCCAGCTTCCGATCCTTGAGTCTGCTGAATGTTATTTGCCTCTGTCACAGAATCATTGCTTTGAGTTGGCTCAGCATTCCCATTGTCGGCAGCTGCATTACCACCGTTAGTCGTTGGCGCTGACTCTGAACGTTGCTGAACTGGAGTACTACCATTTTGTGAATTTTCAGTAGCACGATCACCATTTGAAGGTGATTCAGTTTCGCCACCCGGTCCCTGCGGTGAGCCACTAGCAGCAACAGGCGCATTATCACCTTTGGTCATTAACCCAGCTTCCGATCCTTGAGCCTGCTGAATGTTATTTGCCGCTGGCACAGAATCATTGCTTTGAGTCGGCTCAGCATTCCCATTGTCGGCAGCTGCATTACCACCGTTAGTCGTTGGCGCTGTCTCTGAACGTTGCTGAACTGGACCACTACCGTTTTGTGAATTTTCAGTAGAACGATCACCA
>NZ_JAWOWL010000007.1:14564-66294 GCF_033340395.1 Vibrio sp. 1159
TAACGCAATCTCTGAACTTTGAGCCGGCTGAATGTTAGTAGCCGCTGGTACAGAATCATTGCTTTGAGCCGGCTCAGCATTCCCATTGTCGGCAGCTGAATTACCACCGCTAGTCGTTGGCGCTGTCTCTGAACGTTGCTGAACTGGACCACTACCGTTTTGTGAATTTTCAGTAGAACGATCACCATTTAAGGATGGTGCAGTTTCACCACCCGCCCCCTGCTGTGAGCCACTAGCAGCTACAGGTGCATTATCACCTTTGGTCGTTAACGCAATCTCTGAACTTTGAGCCGGCTGAATGTTAGTAGCCGCTGGTACAGAATCATTGCTTTGAGCCGGCTCAGAATTCCCATTGTCGGCAGCTGAATTACCACCGCTAGTCGGTGGCGCTGACTCTGAACGTTGCTGAACTGGTGCACTATCGTTTCGCGTATTAGCAGTAGCACGATCACCATTTGAGGATGATGCAGTTTCACCACCTGCCCCCTGCTGTGAGCCACTAGCAGCTACAGGCGCATTATCACCTTTGGCCGTTGGCGCAGTTTCTGAGTTTTGTGTTTGTGTAGCATTACGAGCATCGAAGCCAGTTTGAGCATCAAGTTTTTGAATAGCACTTTCTAAGCGTATACCTGCTTCTTGCATGCCTGGTGTGCCCTTAAGCGCCTCTGCAGCATTTACCAAACCTCCACGCATTTCCTCATACTGTTTCATCTGTTCAACACTTGTAGTTTCACTTGAACCGAACAATGAGAAGCTTTTAGACTCTTCACCTGACATCGCCTTATCGATGTTAGCCTGATTTAATGCCGAAATTTCTTTACCACTTATGGCATCAGAAATAACCTGGCTCCCAACCCTGTTAAGATCAGCAAAGTTCCCGCTATCCTGAATACCATCCTTGAATGCACTTGTTGCAACTGAAGCTGTGTGTTGATCAGATTTAGAATTCAAAAACGTTTCTGCTTGTTCAACGCGAGAATTCAATAATTGGTAGTCCACTGTAGCGATTTGACCGTTCCCAGCCATCTCTTGCATGATAGCTTTACCACCAGCGATATCGTTTTCTAAACGGTCGAAAGCAGCTTCTTGTACTTTGTGACCATATCTATTCGACCCCTGCATACCGCCAGTATTCGCGTTAAAACTTGTTTCAGCGGCCTTTACTGGGTCATATCTATCATTAGTAGCCATTTGCAAACCCGCGCTTGCTTGAGACAAAGTTAACTCACCGCTATTAACTTTATCAGCTAACCCAGACAACACGTCTTTATCTATACCTGATACGCGTTCCATTGCCGTATTAACTGAATTCACATTACGCTGCATTAAGTCAGCAAGTGCGGCGTCATCTTTATCACCGGTTGCGCGTAATTGAGCAATTTCAGTTTCAGCACCTTTAGCTGCTGCTAAAATACCCAAAGTTTCATTTCTTTCCTGAACCGTAGCGTCAGTTCTTAAACCATTTGAAACAGACTGGACAAGATCAGAATGTTGAGTGCTAGTATTCTCACCAGTTATTTTCGCTGCAATATCTCTACTAACACCTTGGCTTTCCGCCAAGCGATCCGTTGCCTTTTCTTGATTAGTACCAAAGAAAGTTTCATTAGCTTTTTGTAGTCCTTTGCTCAAACTTGGAGCTGCAGAACCGACCAATTCTCCCGTACCAACATTTGCATCAGAAATCGGTTTAACAATACCTGAAACCTTATTAGCATCATCGGTATTATCTTGTACCTTGGTAGTTAATGCTTGGGCTTCCTTAGTTTTTTTCTTATCGGGAACTACTTCAGATTTGACAGTGCCCTTATTTTCTTCATGCTTTGCTTCTGGATTTGCACTCGCTATTACAGCCTGGTGATTAGCAACCGTGGCCAAAACACGGGCTCTTTCCTGATTATTCGCAGCTCTGACGGATGCTTGGGTTGGACCTCCATCTTCGTCAGCTGTTGGTGGTGGACTACTCTTAAGCGGAGCTTCTGCTGCCGCACCGATAGTGCGGATGTCATTAGCTGCTGCTGCCCATTGTTTCATTCCACCACCCATATTAGCGTTCAAGTTATCAAGGAAATTTGCGCCAGCTTGATAACGTTGACTTCCGCTATTAGCCATAATGTCCTTAAATGATTTATCGGCATACCGACCAATTGCAGCCATACGAGCTTGAAGGGACTTATCATTACCGACATCTTCTCTAATCGATTGTTCTGCTTCGGCTGCGTACTGATCTGTAGTCTTAAACTGAGATTTCATACCATTAAGCGATGCGCCATCTTTTGTAGCAGAAAAGTCTTTAAGCGCTTTGATATCACCGTTAAGACCTGATTCATAACCACCCTGCTGCTTGAAGTCTTCAAACTTCTGGCGTTGCTCTGAGTCCATAGAACCGATAGCTGTATTCCGAGCAAGATTTGCTCTCAATGAGCCATCGGTTAATCCCTCATCAATGGTGTTGTTGGAGGCTGTAGATGTAGCACCTGCAAAGTTAAAGGAAATGCCTGATGACATACCTGCAATTGCAGCCTGAGCCCGACTTTCTTGCTCAACTTGTTTCTGAGCTGTCGTCCAAGCAGTGCTTGCTTCGACCATCTCTGAACCGGACTTACCAAAGCCTGCACTTTCATTGGCTGAACGAGATGTAGAAAGGGAATCAGCTTTTGCTAACATAGCACTACCGCTTTCTGTATCAGAAAAGTTCCAGTTTTCCCCAGATTGCGTTGTCAACGATGACACATTGCTCAATGCAGAATCGAGCTTAGATTTAGCGTCTAAACCAATTTCACCTTTTACTGAAGCTCCAAATTTTGCACTTACCACACCTTCTCCATACCCAAGGGCCACTGCTGCATCGGCCTGAGCTTTTGCACCCAAACCACCTGATAGAGCCAAACCAAGAGTTTTTGCATCTTGTTTAGAAAACTGTCCTGTTTCCATCAAAGATTTAGCGTAAGCATTTGCTCGAGCAATACCTTCATTCTTAGATGCCGTTTCGGTCTGTGCACTTGTAGCAGTCTCATTGCCAGCAACCATGCTGTTGAACATCTCTTGTTGAGCATTGTTAACTTTCGAGCCCTGAGTTTTAGCAATTTCCTGGGCGCTACTTAGAGCATTAGAAGTCGTATTGGTTAGATCCGTTTTGGTATTGTGCTGAGCCATACCGATTGGAGCAGCATTAGAGCCGCTATAGGAACCAACCACACCACCTGCACTCGAATCATAAGTTTGACTGTTATGACCAACAGAAACCTTACCTGAATCAGCAGATCCAACGGCCTTTGGTGTCGCCATTGAACCTTCACTGCCACCACCCTTAGATGCATTATTAGATAGGTTAATAGCAGTGTGCACTGAACCATAGAGAAGCATCAAACTAAGAGCTGGCACCATTGTTTGTAGAGTTGCGCCCATAGCAATAAATGACTCTAACTCTGTAAAGCTTGTGTTATATCCTGCCCATGAGAATGCATCATAGCTAGTTTGATTAAAGGACGCGTTGTTCATAGCATTTTGCAAGTACATGTTTACGCCAACTTGCAATATTGGCCAAGTATTCACCCATACTAATAAGAAGAAATACTTTATGACCATTCCCATTCCTTTTTCGCCAAACGCGACTACAAAGGGCATGAGTGGACCGATAAGAAATACAAACGCTTCAATGTATGTAATCAGAGGAATCGCCATTTCAGACCATAAAGAGTACTGAACTGCAGTCGAGACTCTACGTTGATCGAGAGCTTGAAACTCGGCTTGACTTGCCATGAGTTCTGCTTCGCTAGACCATCGACTTTGCGATTTTGCTTTCTTCCAGTGGTATAAGAGTATTTGGTTAACTTTGATTTTCCATGCATTCATATTGGCATCAGAGAGCATGCTTTGACCTTCATTTAATTGAATTTCATCTGCCTTTCCTCCTATGGATGCCCCATGTTCAGCGATATACTTCCATTCACTTCCAATAGCTGCACCAATCTTATTGTATGCATCACCACAACCCATGATTTTCCAACCTTGGCCTGCATCAACATTGACTTCCGTCGTCCAGCCATTGTATGAAACTTTCATTGCGTCCCATGCGTATGGCATTGTTGCCATAGCTGGTTCATTTACTTCCTGCGAAGCATTTTTTAAATAGAGATCTTTTAGTACACAGTTCTTAATATATCCTTGGACAGATTCAGACAAATCCGTTGCAGTACTACCTGCCGCTATAACTGCTGTTGCGCTATACGATTGTTTCGCTTTGAACTCATCAATATCGCCAGTAAAACGCATTTTCATCAATTCCCGTAATGGCTCTAAACCATTACCTGCAACTGGTACTGAACTCGGGTCGTCACTGTCAATACCTATCATGGCTCTATAGCTACCGGTTGCTGCACTACCTGGTACATAAGCGGTGTGGTAAAAATCCCGCAACTCATTGGCCATCGTATACCCGAATGTTGTTGCCAGTGTGCCACCAAGAGCTATACCGATAGGAATGTCTGGCATGGCATCAGCGCCTCCATCTGCATGGATGAGTGTTACCGGTACCGATTTACCAAAGAGTATCAAAACAAGGAAAAACCCAATAAAAAACTGCTTAAATTCGATTTTTCCTGGGTTCCAAATACCATTCCAAAAAATGGCCAACAAACCAAGAACTAAACCAATTTTTGCAATAGATATAGCACCTTGTTCAAAGGCATGAGATAACCCAAGCAAAGCTAGTCTAATAAAGCCAGGATCACCCATTGAATAAATTACAAAACCAGACATATTAGACCCCGCTCGCTGACATTGCTTTAACCGCTTCTGCCAATGACGTATATGTTTTAACTAAATCATTAGCTGACTTAATTTCGTCTCTTTTCTTTGACTGAATGTCATCAATTTGTTTTTGGAATTCAGATGTACGAGCTCTCAAAAAGTCGATTAGGTTCTGGGTGGCTTTTACGTCAGAAGTTGCACTCAATTCAGCTTTTTTAAGAATGTCCTGTAATTGGTACATCAATTCTTGCAAGTTTTTTTCAGCCACTCGGAACGCTACTAGATTGGCAACCGCTGCCTGGGCACCGTCGTCTTTACCTGTCATAAATAACCAAGTCATAATCGGCACGTCGGCATTCTCAACAAATTTTTGCTGTTCAATAGTCAGATTTGTCTTAGTAAGAATTCTTTTCCTGATCCCTGCCTGTGTACCATCACCATTAAGCAGTTTTAATGCTTTAGGGTATAATCCTTCCCAGTTAACCTTTGCTGATGAATCATCTAAAACATTGGTGCAAGGTAGACGACCATCTATTTTAGGTTCACTCGGGTCACACTTAAGAAGCTGGATCTCGTCTCCTGCTTCGTTAAATAGAAGATCTTCCGCACTAACAGTGTTTGGAAAAGGTGTAGTAATAAGTTCATCACCACTGCCGACCGTAATGACCCTAGTTCCTATTAACGACATGATTAATTCTTGTATTTGCTCTTTATCCCAACCAGATGCAAAGTTCCATGTCTCAACCTTCGCTGTACCAAATGCATCCCAAATGATATTACCCTTTAGACCCGGTATGGTTACTGATTTAGGGTCACCAGATACTGAACGTTCAGAGAAGAAGTCACCCCAACTACTCATGGTATCTACTGCCGTATCTGCATAAGAACCCAATGTATTTTGCCATCCATCCTTGTTCACTGTATCGGTAATAGATTGAGAAATACCCGCACCAACCTTTGATTCACTTAATGCATTAACGGTATCTTGACAACTCATGCTCACCAGATCATTGAACTTATCTAGTTTGTCTTGAAGCCAAGCCATACCTTGAGCACATGAAGGACAAATAGACTCCACTGCTAAATTGAAAGCATATACCGCCGCACCAGCAGCGATAGAACGCCCCATTTGAACCAGTTCTTCCTTCTTTATGAGACTCAACGATCCTGCAAAGAAATCAATACCGCCACATCCTGCATTCATTGAAGGTGCCTGAAAATTGATTACTTTAGGCTGATACATTGAGAAGCGAGCACTGAATGTGCCAAAGGCAACACCGTTACGTTTTTGAGACTCGTATACCTGACTACCGGTTGAAGTAGTCATCATCCCAAAGATCTCTTTTAATGGGTCGTCAGCCAAAGTTTGACTCGGCATAAGCAGAGAAAAGCTCAAGGCTGTAGAGGCTAATAACAATCTTTTCTTAATGTTCATTACGGTGTCACGTCCTGATTCATGCTCTGGATGTTCTTCGTTTGGTCATATTGACTTTGGAACTTGGATCTCAACTTGTTAGCTAAGTAATCTGGGTCGTTGAAGACTTTGTTAGGGTCGACAGTCAACTGGCCCTTAGTCGCGTCATCAAGGAGAATTTCACGGACGTCTTGTGTTGAGTCATATTGCTCACCTGTAACCCACCCTTCTCTGTTGGCTAACATAATGGTTCTTCGCATCAGTTCATCTGGAGCGGTAAGGCCTGCAGCTAAGTTGTGAAACTCACTACCATCTTTAGTAACGAGGTAAATTGTTGGTGTAACCATGACCTGCAGTTTTTGTTTTAAAGTACCTGGATCCGTTACATAGTCAGGGAATTCGTTGTTAGGTAGCGGTCTGCCGTCAAGCGATATTGCTAATATGTCAATACCGGTATCCCTCTGCAGACGCTGAAGCATAGGGGCTTGTTTCATGCAATAAGTGCATGTAGAAGAGAAGAAAAAGAAGAAACCGACTTTATCCGCCAATTGCTTAACCAAATCACTTCGATTTTTTTTCGCTGACACCTTTTGGTCGATCAAAGCCATTTGGTTTTCTGGACGGCGTAATGTTTCATCTAGTGGTACTTCAAATTTTGAAACTAGCTGAGCAACGGACGCAAACTTGGAACTCTTATCCATCATGATTCGTTGAGCATAAAAATACCGCCTGACATTTTCGTAAGTCGGGTTGTCGATTGCTGAGTCACGCAGTTTTGGTAAGTTTTTACGTAACCATTCAACATTGACCACTACCTCTTTATTTTGAGTAGTGTCTTTCTTTGGCTCGGCTTCTTTTTTAGTTTCTGATGATTTAACTAGTTCTTTCTTAGGTTCCACCTTTATTTCTGGTTCAGGTTCCGGTTCTGGCTCATACCAAAACCAACCTTCACTTTTACGGTTGTAGAAGGAGTCAGATGTATCGCTATTGGCAAATGCATTCGACGTATAAGCCGTCGTAAGGCTGACAGCCATAGCCAAAGATAAGATATGCTTTTTCATGCAATGAATATTGCAGGATTGGAAATTAACGTGTGTTGATTAAGTGGGTCTTAGTAGGCGTACATAATCAATATAATTTTGATAGCGTAGTAGCATATCGAAGACGAACTGGAGAGGAATAATCTATCGAATGACTGAAAGATATGGCCCGAGTGTCAGCAATTCTGTATTCGCTCTTACATTACCTGTATTCGAGGTGTAAGTACGCAACACAGAATCTATCCATACGGATGCCATTGGTTTCTCTAGGCCCAAGATTAACGTTAAAAATCGTGTAATGGTTAACGTTTACCTTTGCTGTACAAGGTTGAATCTTTTTCACAAAATGGACAAAGATTGTAATTTCTTTCTGAGTGGAAAATATAATCTATACCGCATTTATTACAAACCTTTCTTGTAAAAGTGCCATCTTGTAAGTATCTGAATATGTAATAAATTCTGTTGATGTCGATATATTGATTATTATACACAACCAAATATGTTCGAGCCAAAGAAAGCAATTCAGCTGGTGTTGGCTGACGGTGAAAATCAGCGTTATCAGGCACTGCGTTACAGTAATTTCGGTAAACAATATTAGCATGAACACGATGTACAACGTGTGTTGTCATCCAACCCGAGCCTTTACGAAACTTACCTAGTTCTTTGTTAATGGATAACTCTAAGCGTTTATCAACTACAAAGAAATTTTTCAGAACTCGAGTGTTAGCACCAAGTCTCGCCATTTGGTAAGCGAGTTGCTGCTTTTCGTAATAAATGTCTGGTTCCCAACTTTGTGTTCTGCGCTTGGATACAGTACTAGTCACAAACTACCCTCTCGCTTTTTTTAAAGGAGCGGCGTTTAAGCTGGATGTGTTCACTGGCCCGCTGTATGCGTTGATATGAGCAGCTGTATTATGGAATTCATCCGTATTTGACTCTAAAGAATCGAGTAATGCAGACATTGGACTTGCACCACGCATTGTATCCTGGCCTTTTATAGTTAAGATTGGTGGGCAAGAATGTAAAGCAACCTGTAGGTCATAGGTTGATGTTTCTGCTAATCTGCGAGCTTCCGCCGTAGAAATCTTAAACAAAGCTGCCACACTGATTGGGTCAACACGCGCCAAATCTCGCATCGACATGATGTATGCGGTCTGCGAATCCTGAATCGAGCGATAACTGTTATTGTCTAGTATTCCAATTTCCATTGAACGGTAGCCTTTAAAACGCAAATCATTAAACATGTAGTAGTATGATATGACCGTTTGCTCGTTCATTCAACAAATTTCCCTGTTTGTTATGCACAACCAGAAGTTAAAGGCTAAAAGCAGCCTAAATGAAAGTAGTCTTATTCAACCATTCCTAAATCCCTGCTCCCTTACATATCCACTAAAAAAGTGGGTCACCGAATTATGTATAACACTATGAATTTTAAACTACACCTCTAATGCTCTCGGTATCTCGATCTCATTCAGTTAATGTAGATTGCCCTATGTACAGGCTACAAACAGTGTTCACATGAAGCGCACTCTTTAATAATTCCCAGCTAACACCCAACTGGACGTATAAGCAATCAAGAATACTCGCAACCAGAAATATTGACGGTAGAGACATACACTAGGATTTTTAGGTACTAAGCTTTCGGAATCCTGTCTCTCACAGCTTTGCTGTATACGATACGTATCAATTCGATATCATCGTCAAGCTAGACATGAGGTTAACAAGCATCCGGTTCGTATAAATGTACTTCCCCGTTAAGTGAGTTCCTACCGGAAGACGGATTAAGTGCATGATGACTGTAGTGACTACTCAAAAGAGTATTTGGATATTACTGTCACTTTAGGAACTGAGATCGTGAAGCCGAGAATTCGTTGGAGACTATACCTAAAATTCGAGGATATCTTAGTCAAGGAGAAGAGGTTACAAGCGAAGATTTCAACAAAAATCTATCTGCATGGTTTCATTTTAAGATTAACCTAACTAGATCAGCTGACACAAAATGATTATATTGAAAGTTCATCCAAAGAGTTTGAACTCGCAAATTTCGACTATCCCTTTGTATTAATGTGTTCAAAACTAAATAAAGGTAGGTTCACCACTTCCATAACCGACAGACTCCGCAGTTAATCCAAACAGTTTGGAAATGGCAAAACGTACACTTAAGCTAATAATTTATTGGTATTTAATTTAATTCGAGTCAGGTTCAGTATTTTGGAAGCTAGAGGTGATGGTCTTCATTTTATCCCAGTCTTCATTTACTACAGCTTCTGCAAAGCTTTTAATCGCTTCCCACTCTCCTACTGATATCTTTCCAAACTCCAATGATTTCTTATATTTTTGTTCCTTAGATCGAGCATAGTAGCCCTTTTTATCATACTGCTTCAATTCGTTAGTAACAGCGGTAGTCGAAGGCTTTGTTCTTACCTTCAAGAAACGCTTCGATTTTTCTGTCATAAGATCAATTAGAGATTTTTGGATTGTACCAATTTTCACACTCTCTTCTCTAAACTGCTCTTTAGCGGATTTCATATCCGGTTCAACAAACTTAATAAATTCTTCTATAGATTTGACTGATTTTAAAACGGAATCATAAACTCTACGAATATTCTTATAGTCACTGACTGATAGTGAATTGTAATCCGGAATCTCCTGAAGCAATTCTTCAGGAAGCTGTGCTGCACGAACCTTTAACCGAATGATCTCATGTTCAGATTTAGTATAGTTTGCACTATGGAGATGGATTACTAGGTCAGAAACTTGTTCAAATCCGTTCTTTTCCATAATTTTAATGAGAGAAGTGCCCTGCTCTCGATATGATAGAGCTTTCGATAGAAGAGAGATATCCGCAATATATAGGGCCTCTTCCTCTGTTATATCTTCTCTTGGAATTAATACTCGGAAATCAGAATCAGCATAGTAACACGCCCAACTACGACGACGGCCGTCCATGAGTTCGATGATTCCATCGGACGCACGGACACCAACAGCAGGTAAAAAGTTACCTTTTGAACGTTTGATGCTTGGTATTAAGTCAGAAACAGCGTCTTCGGTTAACGCTGACTCTTCACGTTGGTTAGCATCATGAATGCGCGTTTTAGACTTAATTTCATGAGGTTTGATTACGACAAGATCAAACATCACCTCACGGCCATCAGGCATTGGGTAAGGCAAACCTGATGAAGTAAGGTTAATCAATTTAGCCCAGTCGCTATTAGCGTCGAAATCCAGTTCGATATTAAGTTCTTTAGCTTCTTTCAAAAGAGGGGCGACGGCAGATAAAGTTTTCTGGATTTTGTCACGAAGCATAGTTGCTTGGTTTTCAACAGATAAATCTTGACCAAATGTACCCTGAACTGATCCGCCTTTTTTACGAGCCATTATTTACCACTCCCTTTCGTCCAAATTGCATTAAATTCTTTATAAACTCCGCTAACAACAGTAAAAGCGTTAGTTTTAGCATGTTGAAATGGTGCTTTTGTCTTACCGCTATATTCAGATTTTGAAATATCAAACACTGTAGATAGAAGACGTGAGCACTCTTTTATTGCTTCAGAGTTATTAAATTGAGTAGAGCTAATGTAATTTGAAAAGTATTTACTAAATTCATTATCTAATAACGTAGATGCATTACTTTGGGCTTTTACATTCGTATAAAGAATCTTCATGAAGTCATAACCTGGATGGTTATTGTCTTCACATATAGTCCACACCTCGTCCAAAAATTGAAGATAACCACAAGTTGCGTCAATGTCATTTTGGTCAAGCTGCATTGGAAACAACACACTCGTCGCAGCTGTATAAGCATTGATAGTTGCGAACGTCATGCTAGGGGGAGTATCTATAATAATGATATCGAACTCATCTTCGACCGCATTAATAATATCCTGCAAGATCATGTATGGCTTTTTCAACGTACCTTTAGCTAGTTTGCTATGGAACTCAGCTTCAACACCTCGATCTGATTGAGAAGCCGGTAGTATACGTAGATTGGGAATTGTAGTACTAAGAAAACAGTCTGAAACGAACTGTTCGTATGATTCACCTTCTTCTAGTTCATAATTTCCTTTTAACAAGTCACCTGCAGACCAGTAATCAGGACAAGGAACCATATTACCCTCTTCATTATACTCAGAAGGTGGATAGTACGAAGTCGCCGTTCTTTGAGGGTCCAAATCAATCAAACCAACACGAAACTCATCATGAAACTCAGTTGCTAAACCAGAAGCGATTGTTGTAGCACTTACTGTTTTACCTACACCACCTTTCTGGTTTTGAACAGCCAATACCATCAACTTACGATTCCCTCTAACAAACTTGGAATCATGAATGAGCTTTTCTTCACGTAATTTGTCACGAACACGATAAATTTCATCTATAGAAACAAGCCAGGCTGCATCATCGAATCGCTTTGGATCAATACCAAGTTGATTCACATACTTATCAACGGTTTTAGCATTTACCCCTAGATAATCAGTTGCCTCAACGCGAGTAAAATAGCGAGGTTCTTTTGTATACACCTCTTCGCGTTTACTTAGGTATTCGGACGCAGCCTCACTAAGCTCATTAATATAAATTCTAGTTTCAGTAGTGTTCATCAACTTTTCCCATTAGTTATGAGTAACTTGGTATGCAATATGAAATTTACTCTACACAACATCTTCTTGCAAGTACATTAAAAAACAATTCATATATCAAAATATGGTGTACGCGTTGATAATTAGGTATTTATTGAAGTTGAACGTACAAAAAAGTGGTTCACCAAATGCATTGGATTTAACCATCAAACCAATTCAAGTTATTGATATATAGCTACATTTAAAATCAAACTCTTTAAATATGAGGTTCATCCAAACAGTTTGGATGAACTCTTTTTAGGAATAATATGAGTTCTAAAAAGTGATGTGAGATGAACGTTGAGAGGAAGTTACTGCCAGTAAACATCGATAAAATTGTGTCGCAAGTGGCTAACTGGAGTGCAAAAAGAACCTCAATTGAATAGAAAGCTATCCTAGAACAGAAGTTGAGAATCCATCCCGCTGCATACGATTCACTGATTAATCACATCTGCATTAGAAAGTCTTACTGTTACCCTCCCCTAAATACTGTTCGCTAAACCTTAGACCTTTTTCGTTTCCGCTGACATAAAGAAAAAAGAATACATGTTCCTGCTCGGGTTGGAAGCTCAATCAGGTCTGGCGTGAATATAGGAACTCTGCCAAAAAGTATTACAACTGATATACCAAATTTTGAAGTTTGGAGGTATCAAAGGCTAAACGTCTGAGTGTTCTCAAGTATGCGATTTGAAGGCTAAAATAGATGTTTTCGATGTGAGTTTTTCATGTCGGAATACAATAGATTGAACGATTCCTTACAATAAAGTTTGACACTTTCCCTCTGTTAATTCACTTGGCAGAGGTAATGTGAACCGATTATAGCAAACACGCCTTTGCCCCATTATTGGTTTCGTCTAACAAATTTGCGATTTCAATCAGTCGTAATTTACCCAAATATAACTCATGTGACGTTAATAATAGTTATGCGGTGAGAGTGAAATTTTAATTGGATTGGTAAGTCGCTTCTGGACAAAAATTGGTTAGAGTTTCTACTTAAATTAGGAAAGAACGAATAACTTCAAGTATGGAAAATTCACTTAACTCAGTGTCCAGTCTGGCAGGAGCAGATCATCGATGCCTTCGAATTTTAAAAACACCCAACGCGCTGTCGGTTTCGTTGTTGTTTTGTTCTTCACCATGCTCGGAAAGAACTCGTCGGTGTTGGTGAGCTGCTCTCGGATTTTGTGCTCTAGACTCGCGTAAACAAGAAGACTTAGCGTCATCACCATCAGTAGCGCCTCAATACGTTAAGGCTTTTTTAGAAAAATGGATGAGGTTAGGAACTCTGGGCTTTTCAAAAAGCGGAATCCTCGCTCAACCTTTTGCTGGGATTTATAATGCTCAAGCAACGCCGCCATTGTCAGCTCTGAGCTATCAGTATCGTTGGTCGCGAGGATGAACATACCTACTTTAAGCCTCGCCAGTTTGACTTTCTCTAGATCGGTATAAGGCATCGCATCGATGTAATAGTGGTAACCTGTTGGCTTCGCTTCTTTTTTAGGTCGACCGCGACCGGCATAGATCGGCTCTTTCACGATGCTGAACTGGGCAAAGCCCAGTAAATGACACTCGTTGGCAAAGTCGTTCATCGCTTGCTCGGCATCCACTGCGCAAGCAAACTGCTTTTTCATTAGTTGCCTAAGCGCTTTCAGCTCTTTGGTGACATTCTTATCTAAGTTTTTGTAAAACGTGGCTTCTTCTCGCTTGGTGGCTTGTTCACTGTGAACCAACAACCACTTCTGATTAACCGAGCCATAGTTAGCGTCAACCCAGCAACCAGAATAGCCATTACCTATGGGGCTTAAATGCTCTGGCTCTAGAGCCAATAGCGCTTCTTTGGCTGACTTGATGGTCATTGCTACGCGAGTAATGAATTTTTGCTGTTGCTCATCCAGTGAACGAATACTGTCTTCGGTATATAACGCAGCGTCAGCGATGAAGTAGCGGCTATTTTGAGCTGCTTTTAGACAATGGATGTGCTTCTTCGTCACTTCAGAAAAGGCTTTAGCATCATTGGTGTTGCCACTGAGCGCCTGCATGTAAACGGGTAATCCCGCTTGGTTTTCACAAATCAGCTCAAGGACGACTTGGTTTAACTCTGGACGGTGGTCTCGGCTATAGCCTTTAACTAGTTTAATAGCGTTAATATCTTCGTCCTGTGCGTAGTCACCATCAACATGAAAACTCGTGATATCGAGATGAACAGAGTCGGTTTTAAGCCCAAGCTTATCAACGACATGCTCGGCAATCGCTTGATAAAGAGCAGATACGTCGGCTTCATATAAAGCATCCAATGTACGCCCAAGAACATCATCAGTTAAGTGCTTCGCCTCAATGTCTTTAGCCAGCAACTTAGCAATCGGCTTGGTCTCGAAAAAATCACAGAACATGTGCAGCGTTCGGCTATGAAAGCCCAATCCATTAAGGATCATTGCCAACACTGCATCACCATGTGAAACGTTATGCTCCGAGTACTTAGGAATTATACGGTCGATAATACCCGGCAGGTCGACCTCGTGACAGAAAGCAGCGATAAGCCCTAAGTGATCTAGACGTTTAATAACAGGTTGAGGAGCAGACATAATAAGCGACCGTTAAATAACAGTAATAGATCAAAACTGAGGATCGCGGTCAAGCGGTTTAGGCTACTAAGGCTTATAAATGATCATTGGATCACGTTATGTAAATTCCTGAATTGGCTGCGGAATGACGGATAGAAGCCTAATAACTGCTTATAATCTACAACAAAGTATGAGTTGAAAAGGAAACTGCTGGGATAATGCGTGTGTTGGGAGCTTCTTCCATTCGATGAAAGTTGAAGCGATCCAATACGAACCGATAATGACTAGAGATGAGATGCGCCAAACGGTCTTCGAGTACATTAGGTTGATTATAATCGGACAATAAGGCACAGTGCTCTAGGGTATCTAAGCCCAGTTAACTTTGAACGGCAAAATGTCGCTTAATGAAGTGTCTAGTCTGGCTGGTGTAAATCACTTCAAACCACTCTTTGACTCACATAAGAAAAGCCTGTCGCTTCATACTGCACCTTCTGTACCATGCCGAGCACATCTTTTGGTTGGTATAGGTGGCTGTCATACACAACAACCACACTTTCATCGCCTCTTTCCAAGAAATTCTGCTCACCATATTCGGTGTAGCGCGTTGCTCCCACTGCGACCACTAGCTGGCTTGGGAGGTTTGCTTGTTTGAGCAATGCGTGAATGTTTTCCATTGGACCTCGCTCCACTTGATGATTCATCTGATCACGTATCCAATCCAGCAGATCCGCATAGAAATAGGAGTATTCCTTTACTGCGCAATCTTCGCCGTAGGCGAATACCTGCTCTCCTCGCTTATGAAAGCTCGCGATTCTAAACCTGCCGATATCGCTATCAGGAGTGAGTCGTTCTAATTCAATAAGTTGCGATGCCAAGCCTTTTGACGCTGCACCCCAATTTTTCTTCTCACTGATTTTATTTGCATCAGGGCGTCGAATCGAACAATCATTAAATGCGCCAAAATGCGTCGGCGTGAGCTGTAAGACCTGACCACCTTCATAGGTAATATCACAGATCAGAGCAAGCTCTGGTTCAATCTGTAAGTTCAAAATATCATTTGGCAACTTGGTCGTATCGGCACTTATTGGATATGTCGACAAATACGGATGTTCGATACAAGGCACATAAATGGGGAACAATGCTTGGGGCTTGTTAGCATTCACATCTCCGTAGAGAGCAAAGTCATCAGCCTCACCAGCTTGTTGCAGGTGACCTGCGAAGTTTCCCGCAATACCTAAGATCATCGCATCTTCAAAATTGTGCATACGTTTACTTCTTCCTAATTATTCGTCGTTATTCGCGATGATATGTCTCGTCAAATCATCAATTTCTGCCAGCAACCAAGTCAGCGCGAGCAAATCTGCACTGCCGCCCGGACTAAGGTTTTTTTCAATAAGCTGGCGGTCAAAATCCAGTAGCTGCTCTTCAAGGTTTGGATTATGCCAACCACCACTCTCAATAAGCTTCGATGCTATGTTCTGCACATAACGCAAGCCATGCATCCCACCACGAGATACCACGTTGGTATCTTGATTGTGCACCATTAGTGTGAGCAACACTTGCCATAATGCTTGTTCTGCGGACGCACCTTCATACAGCGCTTGTTGGTATGCAGGCAAACTGTAAGTCATGATCGTTTGATAGCCAGACGCCGCCTCACCTCTCGCTCCAGTTAAGCCAAATTCTCGATACAGCCGCTCACCATGAGTTTCCGTTTTAGAGTCGGTATTTTTCAGCTCTTGAAATACCATTAACGCACAGCTGCGCTTGATAACTTGGCTAATGTGCAAAGAATCGACCGCAATGCCTTTGCCTTTTAACCAGCCGATCGCACCACACACCAGTCCAAGTCCAAAGATCATCCCTTTGTGCGTATTCACACCACCAGTCGCGGCAAACATTGCGCGTTCAGCTTGAATTCCAACCGGACGCAACACATCCAGTAATGTCTCTGCCGAATGCGTTGAATGCGCAAGACCAGCGTTAAGAAAGCCATTGAGAAAAGGACGAATTGCACTCGCGCTGGCTTCAAACAGCGGCACATTCATATCTGAGTGAGCACCGTTGCTAATAAGGTCAACAAGCCCCGGTTTTGGGGACAAGTGCACTTCCACCAGCATCGCGTGATACGCCAACTCAGAAACCAAAGAGAACAGATTCACCTTTACAGCAGAGCGATGCGCAACGCTTGGAACACGCTCGATATTTTGGTCGAGCAACAGTTTAAGAGCAACATTCGTCATAACACACCATCGACTCTATGTGAGAAACCAAGGTTTGAAGATCATGTTTACGCGAGCGCGCGCAAATCACGGCATCTTGTTCGCAAATAAGGCATTTTCTTCGAGTCATCCCTTGCCCTTTTCTTGAGATGATCTTTCCATCGACATCGATCACATCTAAATCCATTAACCGACCGAGACGATGGTTATTCTCTATCTCAATCATGGCTCGTTTGAGCGCCATAGCGTTCGGTGCTTGGACCGCAAAAATTGCCTCTGGACCTGTGACTTGTCGCAGCAATTGTCGTCCAGCCATTGACCAGTTCTTTTCGAGACAAATGGCTTGAATCGCTTGCACACCCTGTTCGAAGATTCGCTCCGTGCACTCCGTCATTTTCTGCGGACCTGGCATATTGACGGTAAACGACAGCAAAGGAAGGGAGTGGCGTTTTAACCACTCACCTTGTCGTTTCACACGAGCTTCTTTGTTGCTCAAGACATCATCGAGACCAACTTTCAGCCCATAGCGAATGCTCATTCAGATTTAACCTTTCTGATGACATCAATCACAGAACCATCGCGATAACGTACATAACCCACCACTTGATCGTCATATTCAATTGGTTCCGCTTTGCCCGTTAATGATTGCGCTCTCGCAACCAAGGCTTCCATATCAAGCACAGGCAGTCCTGCGTTCAACAAACGCTCTTTTACTTCTGGGCGTCGAGGATTCACGGCAATACCATGGTCAGTCACCAACACATCTATCGATTGACCCGGCGTTACCACGTTTAACACTTGCTCTACGACAGTTGGAATACGACCACGCACGAGCGGAGCCACAATCACGGCAAGGTTTGCGCCTGCCGCTGCGTCGCAGTGACCACCAGACGCGCCACGAATCACACCATCAGAACCGGTGATAACGTTGACGTTGAAGTTCACATCAATTTCAAGCGCGCTGAGAATGACCACGTCTAGACGATCAACCACTGCGCCTTTGGAAGATGGGTTAGCGTATTCATTCGCTGAGATTTCAATATGGTTTGGGTTTCGAGCAAGTGAGTCCGCTGCACCAGAGTCAAAGCACTGCACGTCGATTAGATTTCGGATCAGCCCTTTCTCGTGCATAGAGACCATGGTTGAGGTAATGCCGCCCAACCCAAACTCAGCAGTAATGCCTCGTTTTTCCATGCTATTTTCTAGAAAACGCGTGACGGCAAGCGACGCACCACCAGACCCAGTTTGTAAGCTAAAGTCTTGCTTAAAGTAACCAGAATTAATAATCACATCGGCAGCACGTTTTGCAATAAGCAGTTCACGTGGGTTACTGGTAAGACGCGTTTCACCGCCACCAATTTTGCTCGCATCACCAACTTCTTCGACTTCGACTACGGCATCCACCAAATCTTGTGTGATTGATGCTGGGTGATTTGGATAACCGACGATAGATTCAGTAAGCATGACCACTTTACGCGCGTGTTGAGCATCGATTTTGGCGTAACCCAAAGAGCCGCAGCGAGATTTGCCGTTCATGCCATTTGCATTGCCAAACTCATCGCAACAAGGCACACCGATGAACGCCACATCGATGTTTAGCTCGCCTGATTTAATCAAGTGCACACGTCCTCCATGGGAGTGAATATGCACAGGTTCTTTGAGCAAACCATGAGAAATAGCTTCACCAAGCTCACCGCGAATACCTGATGTGTAAATCTTACTCACTACGCCGTTTTTGATGTGCTCAACAACCGGCGAATGAATACCCGTTAAAGAGCTTGAAGCCAGTGTCAGATCTTTATATCCCATCTGGGCGATAGTATCTAACACCAAGTTAACCACCTTATCACCACCTCGGAACGCGTGGTGGAAAGAGATCGTCATACCGTCTTTAAGCCCAGAGTCTAAAATGGCAGAACGCAGATCTGACTTTAGCTTTCTCGACTTTTTAGAGTTTGAGTCGTTGAGATGAGGCGTTAACGCATTTGCCTCTGAAAACAGTGACAACGTCTCTGGCAGCAATGCTGGTTTGATGGATTCCATTTGTTTCATGTTCGTGCCCTACTCTTTAATTCCAGATTGCGCTTTTTGTAACGTCCAACGAGCTCGCTCGATAATTGGTCCATCGACCATTTTTCCGTTAAGTGAAACCACACCAAGCCCTTGCTCTTGCGCTTCTTCTGCTGCCTCGATAACTTGAATCGCGTAATCCACCTCTTTTTGAGTCGGTGCAAATACGTTGTGAAGTAGCTCGATTTGCCTTGGGTTAATCAGCGATTTTCCGTCGAAACCTAACGACTTAATGTGTTCCGCTTCATTGAGGAATCCTCGCTCGTTATTAGCGTCGGAATAAACGGTATCGAACGCCATAATGCCCGCAGCACGTGCAGCTTGCAGAATAGAACAACGGGCGAACAGCAACTCTGTCCCTTCTGGGCTACGTTGCGTTTTTAAGTCCCTGACATAATCTTCAGCACCCAGTGCAATACCAATTAAACGCGAAGACGATTGAGCAATTTCGACGGCGTTATTCACACCTTGCGCACTTTCGATTGCCGCCATCATTTTGGTGCTGCCAACTTCTCTGCCACATACACGTTCGATGTCTTCAATGCAGCGCTCCATTTCTTGCACGTCTTCCGCACTGTCTGTTTTTGGTAGACGAACCACATTAACGCCCGCACGCACAACGGCATGCAGATCTTTCAAACCAAACTCAGACTCTAGTGGGTTCACACGGACTACTGTTTCAATCTCTTGATACAGAGGATGTTGCAGCGCGTTAAACACCAACATACGGGCGGTGTCTTTTTCTCTCAGCGCCACAGAGTCTTCCAAATCAAACATGATTGCATCAGGCTGATAAATGAAGGTATTACTTAACATGGCGGCGTTTGCCCCTGGAACAAACAACATGCTACGGCGTAACTTACTCATGATAATTTGCTCCATTGAATGTCATTGCTGTCTGCCGCGCGCATGACTGCAGCCTGAACGCGAGCCTTAATCACACAATCTAGCGCGCCTTTGTCTTCCACTTCTAACGTTGCGGAAGTCACGCCCATCGAATTGAGTACATCATGAATCAACGCTTCGATGACTTTGCCAAACTGCTTTTTCACTGTGCTATCAAGAGAAATGTCGATATCACCTTCTAGATTGGGTGAGATACGAACTTGCAAGTCACTGGATTCCAGCGTCCCTGCAAAAGCGGGTTTTATTATTTTCATTGAAAGACCTTTAACACCTTGGTTAAAAATTAATTGGGCTGTTAAGCAGCCACTGTTTCTTGGGTAAGACACGGTAAAGCGTCCGTGTGCCTTTGTAGGTAGTCGATAGAGGTTGAGGGTAAAAAGTGAACCAGTTGATCCAATTGTCCTTTCTGCAAGAGTTTTCGCACCGTTGACGCTGAAATCGTAGTGCCAGACGCACACTTACGCTCTATTTCAATAACGCTAATTGGTGCGCCGTTGAGATCCTTTGTGGTTAATCTGTGTTTCATTTGTTGGTTGTAATAATGAGTCACAACACAGTCTGGCTCCGTCCCAACAAATCGGTGTGTAATGCCTAATGCTGGCGCAATATGCTGACGATATAAATTTAGATCAATAGCGGTATGACAATAATCAATCAATCGCTTCTCTTTAATAAAATAAGTAGGAAACGTTGCTTTAGAAATTATATATTTTGAACCATGATGAATCGTAAGGTTGGGAATATGTTTAGTGCCACTTTCAATCATGTTCAAACGATCGTGATAAGCAAAACCTTTACCTTCTTCGCTGACGACAAATAAATGTAGCCAATCACATTGTGACGCCGCCGTTTCAATTAAGTATTGATGCCCTAAAGTAAACGGGTTTGCATTCATCACAATGCTGCCTATTTTATCACCGTCTTTCTTTTTCTTTCTTAATGAACGTACAAAGTTTCTTAAATTGGTCTGACTACTTTCCATCAAGACTAATTTATCGTCCGCAAAAGAAATGGGGAAAAAACCAGATTCACGAAACCTTTGCATATTCTGAGGCTTGGTAAACAAGAATAGATCAAAGCGCCCCATTTCATAAGCCATCGTGGTCAACTCAGTCATTAACCGCAGAGAAAATCCAGTACCTTGTAAGGCAGGATCAATCGCAATAGATTTTAGTGTTGAGCCAGCAAGACCGCCGCAAGCAATGATTTGACCTTGAGACTTCGCCACCACAAATCGCTCTACATCAGCGTCAACATCCAAATCATAACAAGTTAGAAACTCGGTAATAGCACCAAACTTCTCGTATTGATTTCGGTTCACTCGACTAAATGCGTAGGTGTCAAACATGATCATCATCCTCTTTCGTGTTGCCGCCATCATGCGTCACTTGAATTTGAAAAATGATGATCCGTATCGACTATTTTCTTCTACTAAACGTCATTTATGAATTTAATGAATTTAATTACTTAACTATCTGTAAATTAAGTAATTAAATAATTAAAAACTTTAAATTCATAAGTGTGTATATATTCCACAAAGTAAAATGATCACACTCACAGTTAGGTTTTTCATTCAAATTTAAATTACGCCATGTTAAATCAACACGGAATAATAATGATGAACGAAAAGACCCTTTCAATAACTGAAACAAGAAGCCCGGGATTAGACTTATTATCTCAAGTCCGAATCTTTGGCTTACCATTACCGCTATATGCATTTATGTTCGCGGTCATGTTAATTGCACATATGACAGACACCATCCCTGATAATATTGTCGGCGGTTTTGGTTTTATGTTTGTTGTTGGTGCGCTATTTGGCGAACTGGGTAAACGCCTGCCTATTTTTAACAAATACATTGGCGGTGCGCCTGTCATGATCTTCCTTGTCGCAGCTTGGTTTGTTCATGCAGGTTTACTAACCCAAAACGAAATTGACACTGTTACTGCAGTCATGAAGAAGACCGATTTCCTCGACTTGTTCATTGCCGTTCTGATCACTGGCTCGATTTTGGCGGTTAACCGTCAGCTACTGCTTAAATCATTAGTTGGTTACATTCCGACCATTCTTGCAGCCGTTGCAGGTGCTTCAATTCTCGGCATTCTTGGCGGAATGATGTTTGGCATTTCTATCGACAAAATCATGATGCTTTACGTACTGCCTATCATGGGTGGTGGTAACGGTGCAGGTGCGATTCCACTTTCTGAAATCTATGAGTCAGTCACGGGTGGCTCTAAAGAACAGTACTACTCGGTTGCAATTGCAATTTTAACCATCGCTAACATCGTAGCGATTGTCGCAGCAGCCGTTCTAAACAGCATCGGTGAAAAAGTACCGTCTTTGACTGGTAATGGCGAGCTATTGCGTAAGTCTAATTTCGATGTTGAAGAGAGCGAAGCTCCAAAAATCACTCCCCGTGAAATCGCGATTGGCTTGATGATGGCGGCATGTATTTACACCTTCTCATCCGCCCTTTCTAAAGAAATACTGCCAGGTTTTGGTGACGTAAAAATCCACACTTTCGCTTACATGGTCATCATCGTTGCGATTGTTAACGCCTGTGGTATCTGCTCTGAAGAAGTGAAAGAAGGCGCAAAACGTTTGTCTTCATTCTTCTCAAAACAATTGCTTTGGGTGCTCATGGTGGGCGTTGGTATCGCTTATACCGACCTTGGCGAAATCATGAATGCACTAACCTTCACGAACTTAATCATCGCAACACTGATCGTTGCTGGCGCAATCATTGGTGCCTCTGTCGGTGGTTGGTTAATGGGCTTTTACCCAATCGAGTCTTCAATCACTGCTGGTCTATGTATGGCAAACCGTGGTGGCTCTGGTGACCTTGAAGTTCTTGCTGCTTCAAACCGCATGAGCTTGCTGTCTTACGCGCAAATCTCATCTCGTCTTGGTGGCGGTATTGTACTGGTCATCGCAAGTGTCGTGTTTGGCATGTTGGGCGGTTAATCCCCTTCTTATTTTGTCAAAGAGCAAAGTCTTCCTTTGCTCTTTGTTTTGTCCAATGGGAGATATTAATGGAAGTTAATTTATTCGCCGAAGGCTTAAACCTCATGACACTGGGTATGGGTTTTGTCTTCACTTTTCTTGTTTTCTTGGTCTTTGCTGTCAAAGCCATGTCTCGCTTTTTGGGGCGCTTTCATGTCGAACCAACTCCCCCTCCGAAAAAGAAAGTGGGTGCTGCCAAACCATCAAACGATGATAACCAACTCGTCGCTGTGATTGCTGCCGCTATTCATCATCAAAAAATCAAACAAAGCTCGCTATAAGAGGAATTCGAATGTCTGAGTCTACTAAACGCATTGGTATCACTGACGTTGTATTACGTGATGCCCACCAGTCGTTATTTGCCACCCGTTTACGCATCGACGATATGCTGCCAATCGCCCAACAGTTGGATGACATCGGCTATTGGTCACTTGAGTGTTGGGGTGGCGCTACGTTTGATAGTTGCATTCGTTTTCTAGGGGAAGATCCTTGGGAAAGACTGCGAGAACTCAAAAAAGCGATGCCAAAAACGCCGTTGCAAATGCTGCTTCGAGGTCAAAATCTATTGGGTTATCGCCATTACGCTGACGACGTCGTTGATAAGTTCATTGAGCGCTCTGTGGTAAACGGCATGGATGTATTCCGTGTATTTGATGCGATGAACGACCCACGGAACATGCAACAAGCGATTGCTGCGGTGAAAAAACAAGGCGCACACGCTCAAGGTACACTCTGTTACACCACTAGCCCTGTTCATAACCTACAAACCTGGGTAGACATCGCGCAACAATTGAGTGAACTGGGCGTTGATTCGATCGCAATCAAAGACATGGCGGGTATCCTGACGCCAACCTTAGCCAGTGAGCTGGTTTCAACATTAAAACAGCAAGTGGATGTTGACCTTCACCTGCATTGCCACTCGACCGCTGGCATGGCTGATATGACGTTAATGAAAGCCATTGAAGCGGGTGTAGATCGTGTGGACACAGCGATTTCTTCCATGAGCGGCACTTACGGTCACCCAGCAACAGAATCTCTGGTTGCATCACTTCAAAACACTGAATACGACACAGGTTTGGACATTTCAGCGCTGGAAGCTGTCGCTGCATACTTTAGAGAAGTACGTAAAAAATACGCCGCTTTTGAAGGTCAGTTAAAAGGCTCAGACTCTCGCATTATCGTGGCGCAAGTCCCTGGCGGAATGTTAACCAACATGGAAAGTCAGTTGAAACAGCAAAATGCCGCAGACAAGCTTGATGCCGTGTTAGAAGAGATCCCGAAAGTCAGAAAAGAGCTTGGGTATCTGCCGCTTGTCACGCCAACGTCGCAAATCGTCGGCACACAGTCTGTCATCAATGTCCTTATGGGTGAGCGCTACAAAACCATTACCAAAGAAACCGCTGGTGTCTTGAGAGGCGAGTACGGCAAAACGCCTGCCCTTGTCGACACGGAACTGCAACAGCGTGTGTTGGAAGGTTCAGAACCAATTACTTGCCGCCCTGCCGATAAGTTGGAGCCAGAACTGGAGCACCTGACCACAGAAGTGACCACTCAAGCAAAAGCGCAAAACATTCCGCTCTCCGGCAGCGCTATTGACGATGTACTTACTATCGCGCTTTTCCCACAAGTGGGTTGGAAGTTCCTAGAAAACCGCAACAACCCAGACGCCTTTGAACCCGCACCTTGCAATGAAGCAGCAAGAGCAACAGCACAAGCAAAAACTAACACCAAACCAGAGAAACAAACCATGAATGCTACCTCAGAAAGCGGTGTTTACACCATTACCGTCAACAACCAAAGTTATGTCGTTCAGGTTGACGCAGGTGGAGATATTCAAGCCGTGTCAGAGCCGCAACCCGCGCCATCAAAGCCAGTGACAACCGCTCAAGATGCCGAGCCGATGAACGCCCCACTTGCGGGTAACATTTGGAAGATCCACACCAAGCCTGGTGATGAAGTTGAAGAAGGCGATGTGCTGCTGATTCTTGAAGCGATGAAGATGGAAACAGAAGTTCGTGCACCACGTTCCGGAAAAATCGCCAGCATTGATGTGTCTGAAGGCGACGCAGTAGATGTAGGCGAACCTTTACTTCAACTGGCGTAACGAGGCATTAGTCACATGGAAAATGTCTTAGCGTTAGTGAATGACTTTGGTTTGTTCCACCTCGAATGGGGACAAGCCATCATGCTTATTGTTGGCTTGATTCTGCTTTATCTCGCCATTGTTAAACAGTTCGAGCCTTTGTTGTTGGTGCCAATCGGCTTTGGTGGGATTCTTGCTAACCTACCTGATGCAGGCTTAGCCTTGTCTGCGGTAGAAAATGCACTCCATGCAGCCAAACCAGAGGTAATGTCAGCATTTGGCTCTGTGTTGAACATTGCGACGGACTCCGCTGCCGAAGTAAAAACGGCACTTGCAACGGCGACACCAACTCAACTTGCCAATATCCACTTACTCGCGGAAGAGTATCAATACTCAGATGGCATGCTGTACCTGTTTTACAGCATTGCAATTGCATCTGGCGCTGGTCCTTTGGTGATATTCATGGGCGTAGGCGCAATGACGGACTTTGGTCCATTGTTAGCCAACCCTAAAACCTTACTTCTTGGTGCGGCAGCTCAGTTTGGTATCTTCGCAACTGTGCTCGGCGCTCTGGGTTTGAGCTCTATGGGCTTGATGGATTTCAGTGTCGCGCAAGCCGCTGCTGTGGGCATCATTGGCGGCGCAGATGGTCCAACGGCGATTTACGTATCTAGCTTGCTCGCACCAGAGTTACTGGGTGCTATCGCTGTAGCAGCTTACTCTTATATGGCACTTGTACCTTTGATTCAGCCGCCAATCATGCGTGCGCTGACCACAGAATCAGAACGCCAAATCACGATGCAGCAATTGCGTAAAGTAAGCAAGTTAGAAAAGATTTGCTTCCCTTTGCTCCTGTTGATTCTGATTGCCATGTTGCTTCCTTCGGCGACACCGCTACTAGGTATGTTCTGCTTTGGTAACTTAATGCGTGAATGTGGCGTAGTTGAACGTTTATCGGATACTGCTCAAAACGCATTGATCAACGTCGTCACCATCTTTTTGGGTCTTTCTGTGGGTTCCAAATTGGTTGCCGATAAGTTCTTACAGCCGCAAACCATCGGTATTCTCGCACTTGGCATCGTCGCGTTTTGTATTGGCACAATGGCAGGTGTATTGATGGCAAAACTGATGAACCGTTTCGCGAGTGAAAAAGTGAATCCACTGATTGGCTCTGCGGGTGTCTCTGCGGTTCCGATGGCAGCAAGGGTGTCCAACAAAGTGGGTCTAGAAGCGAATGCACAGAATTTCCTACTGATGCACGCGATGGGACCAAACGTAGCCGGCGTTATCGGCTCGGCGGTTGCAGCAGGCGTGATGATCAAATATGTGATCGGTTAGACAGTTACACAAGGAACGAGGCTCGATTGACTATCTTCAATAGATCTCGATCAAGTCTCTTCCTTGTTTCATTTGATAATTTACCCTTCAATCAATAAGAAGCTTACCATTCATGCCAGACCGAACATTTCACGACTACCTCTGCCGTAACCTCTCTTTTAGACAGCGTGTATGGGCGCTGCTTTTTGTGGTTGTTTCGTTTCAATTACTCCTTATCGGAGGCTATTTCCACCACATCCTTTCTGATACGTTAAACCACCAGGTCAGTGCGCGCGCAGTCATACAAGCTCGTGAAATTGCCAGCGACCCTCAACTGATCGAAGCGGTCTCTTTACGAGATACAGCGCGAGTGCAAAAACAAATTAAGCGCCTACAAGGGATTTCCGATGCCAACTTCATCGTCGTCGGCGATAGTAAGGGCATTCGCTTAGCGCATCCAGACATCAAAAAAGTTGGCTACCCGATGCAAGGTGGAGACAACATACGCGCCCTTCAACAAGGATTGCACTACTACTCAATACGAGAAGGCAGCTTAGGTTTTGCGATACGTGGGAAATCCCCCATTATTTCCTCAACTGGCGAGATCATTGGTGTTGTTTCAGTAGGCTATTTACTGGATACCGTTAGTAATTTACTGCTCCTCTACTCCACGCCGTTTTTCTTTGCCTTATTGATCATTCTAGTTTGCTCATCTTTGGGCGCTTGGTTCTTCTCCCGTCATATCAAAAGTCAGATGTATGGCATGGAACCAGAAGAGATCGCCCTCTCCCTCCGTGTGCAAAACTCGGTATTTGAAGCGGTTTATGAAGGCATTATTGCGGTCGACAAACAAGGTCGTATTTTGTCGGCAAACCAGAGGGGACTTAAGATCTTGGGAATTGCGCGTAATCTTTCCCACCTCCAAGGTCGAATGGTCAACGAATACGTCACCCCTGCTGACTTTTTCTTGGGAGCAAAGATGGCAGAGGACGCGGAGGAGTCACAGAGACAGCATCAAGTGATTACCTGTAACGGCGAAACCTTGGTCGCAACTCGTGTAAAGATTTGGGAAGACAACCAACACTCTGGTTGGGTCATCAGCTTCAGACCGCGCAATGATTTAAGCACGCTTACATCGCAACTTAACCAAGTTCAGCAGCAAACCGACAATTTACGAGTATTGAGCCACGAATACGCAAATAAGCTTTCTACAGTCAGTGGGCTGATTCAAATTGGCGCGTACGAAGAGGCGCTCAGTGCCATAAGGCAAGAAACAGAAATACATCAAAAGCTGATTGATTTCATTTCTCGTACGTTCAACTCCAAAGTGATTGCGGGTCTGTTATTGGGCAAATACAGCCGAGCAAAAGAACTTGGTCTCGCTCTCCATTTTGATCCGTACTGTCACCTAAGCGGTACACCAACCAAACTTACTGATGATGAGTTAGCCGCCATCATAGGTAACCTACTCGACAATGCTTATGAAGCAACGTTGAAAAAACCTGACAGCAACAAATGCATCTCGATACTGATTTCTGACGCCAACGAAACGGAATTGGTGGTCGAGGTTGCTGACAATGGCACTGGAATACCCGATGAAATCGCAGAATCCCTATTTGATAAAGGGATCACCAGCAAATCGCAACCGGGACACGGTATTGGCTTGTATTTGGTCCACCAGCTTGTCAATAACGCTGGCGGTGCAATCCTTGTCGACGACGCCGAACCAACCGGAACAATCTTTTCTTTATTTATTCCTAACGAGAGTTTGAAAGATGGAAATTTATGACGTTTTGATAGTAGAAGATGAATCCAATATCTCGGACTTTCATTCTTACTATCTTCAGCAAACACAACGTTTCAGACCTATCGGAATTGCAAAAAGTATCGCTGAAGCCAGAAAGATGATTCAGTTACTGAAGCCAAAACTAGTCTTATTGGATAACTACTTGCCTGACGGCAAAGGCATCGATTTATTGAAAGGCATAACCGCTGCCAAGCAGTCACCAGATGTTATTTTTATCACCGCCGCCAATGACATGGAAACAGTAAGAGAAGGCGTAAGGTGTGGCGTGTTCGACTATCTGCTAAAACCGATCTCTTATGATCGCTTAACCGATTCTTTAGAGCGCTATCTGAAGTACACCAGTTCGTTAAAAGCAAATGACAATATCAATCAACGCCACGTCGACGAGCTGTTTAACTTTCAATCCAAATCATCACACATGCAAGCCTTACCCAAGGGGATCGATGAGCTCACGCTCGACAAAGTCACGAATGCCTTTGATGATGGTGAAATTGTTTACACGGCGGAGTCTCTAGGCAATGAAGTCGGCATCAGCAAAACAACAGCAAGACGTTATCTTGAGTTTTTAGCCGCAAAAGGGTTTCTACTTGCTGTGATTCAACATGGTAAAGTTGGTCGCCCTGAAAGGGTTTATCAAAAGAAAATGTAACCTCCCTTTGCTTAGGAAGAACGCTTTGAAACCCTACGATTCAAAGCGTTCCCTAAACGTCGTTGAAGCAACAACGTAAATCACAAGGTCAGATCCGCGGAGATAATTTCTGTGCCGTCAGAGACTTCCAATCGTTCAAGATTATCACTGTGCGCCTTGCATAATGGCACCACGAAAACCTTACGCTCTTCCCCGTCTTTTCTAACCAGAACACCATAATCATGCTCTGCGGTACAGTTGGCTTCGCAGCAAAGGCGATGCTTAACGGTGCTGAAGTGACGCCAATACGCTAGCCACTCTAGTTTTGCTTTTTCCGTAATTAGCTCATCAGATATCTTACTTACTATCATACGCATACCATTTGTTTAGTAGACAGAAGCATTACACAGGATCATCGAGTTTGAGTTTCTAAGCGCGTTCAAAAAAAAGCGCAGATTTAATGCATGATTTAATTTCTATGGTTTTTATTTTTAGCCCAAAGCCACCTTCTTTAGAAGGTGGCTATTCAATTTCAGTTTTCAGGTAATCACTGTCGATTAACTAACACCTTCGCCATCCAATCGTCAACTTCACTTTCTACCCACGCTACCGCACGGTCACCTAAATTGACTGACTTAGGGAAAGCATCTTCACTCATTTTTCTATAGATGGCCGAACGGCTCAATGCGGTCTTTTCTATCACTTCTTTCAGCTTTAAAAATCTCATGGGATTGACTCCTAATTCTTTTACCCATGGGATAACGCTGTGTGTTAGAAAAAACGTTCAGAGCTCTTCTTTGTCTATGAAACCAATCACTTTCAGATATATGTCCTCTTAGTGAAGTTCCTATCGTTTCACTCTTGGAGGACCTATGTCGACCGATAACCTTCACTACCAAAAACAACAGAAATATCAAGAAAATGAAATCCTTGAGCATGCCGCAGAAATCCTTGCTAATCGCTATGTTCGCGGTGATGCCCTTTGTAATCCGGATGCAACAAAAGAATATGTTCGATTCAAATTAGCCAGCGCAGAGCACGAAGTTTTTGCGCTACTACTGCTTGATAGTCAGCACCGTGTCATTGAGTTCAAACCGCTCTTCAAAGGAACCATTGACTCAGCCAGTATTTATCCACGAGAAGTGGTTAAAACCGTTTTAGAGGTCAACGCTGCCGCCGTCATTCTGGCACACAATCATCCATCCGGAGATCCCTCGCCATCTCAGGCAGATAAACGCATTACACGTAAGCTTATCGATACTTTAGCGCTGGTGGATGTCAGAGTTCTGGATCACATTGTGGTTGGAGAAAGCAGTGTCTCGTTTGCAGAGAAGGGATGGTTATGATCAATTCAACTTATGGTGACGTGTCGTTGGTGCCTCAACTTCATCAGCAATTAGAAGCATTGTTCACGCGTTACAACTTATCCGATGAGGCAAAACGGCTAGTCTTGAATTGTCGCCAACTTAATTATTATCGAAATGGACAAGGAATACACCCTGTTGAAGTGCAGTTCAAACGAGATTCAAGTTCAGAACCTTGGCAGGTTGTCTTCTTTGCTAGCTTTTCTTACCCATTTGAAGGCGCGCACTCAGTGGAGCCTGAGCTTTATTTCCATTTAGCAAATGGTTGGTGTTACCAACCGGATACTGGCTCCGCTAATCTCAGTCATCCAGAAGTTCTAGATCTTTTGCAGATATGGATGAAAACATTCGCTCGTCACCTTTCAAAAGTAGCTTTTGATGAGATCCATTTATCTATCATTGGAAAGTGACCGTCTTCCTCTTCATTACGACACGCCATGACGCAGATGCGATAGAGGTCGTCGTAGCAATTTCACCTAAGATATTGATACGACAAGCTTTGTCGCACCTTTTTGATATTGTCATGCCCAACAGAATAAACCTCGTTGAGCTTACCATGACGCAACCTAACCAAACTCAATACCATCTTGAGCTTATCTTGGCGATTTACAACCTTATTCCATACAATAAGAAAATCACCGCTAAACAAATCCAAGCTCAACTTTCACCGCTTGGTTTACAGCGATCCCTACGCACTATCCAACGTAATCTGTCCGCTATTTGTGCCATGTTTCCTGATGTCATGGTAGATGACCGCGATAAACCTTTTGGTTATCAAAAAGCCGAGACGCTTGCATTAAGCACCACTGCTCATGAAGCGGTGTTGCTCTACTGGTTAATCGAATCAACCAAGCATCAACTGCCTAACAGCCTTACTTCTCTACTGGATAACTTTCTTTCAGGTATTGCACCTGAAAATATAAAAGACATCCAAAGCCATTGGTCATCCAAAGTGCATGTTACTGACTTTCCAATGAGAGGTGAACCGCTACACCTTACCAACACACTTAGAGATTACTTACTCACATTTACTCAATACTCTTACAAAGGTGTGTTTGCCGTGATCGGCGCTGGCATACCTCTGGACAGAAATCAGCTAGAGCATCTACTTAAATTAGCAATTCATAAATTACTTTTTGTATGGCAAAGTGAGTTTGGGAGAGCTAGCGCTTCGGTTAAGATAGCGCTAGCTAAAAGGATTGCCTCAAGATTAGGCTTTGGCTTGATGCGCACAAAGTGCCGTTATGGTAAATCGACCACCTACGCACAAAAAGGGCGTCCGATTTAACGTAACGCCCCCTTATCGGCACCACGCCGAGAAGGTTCGCCATAAAAGCGGTACATAAGCCGTGAAAGGTACAGTTTTCTATGCGGAAAAGAGGGGAGTTTATTGTTACTGACTTGTTACTAAATGGAGGTTTTCCATTTGGCCATTGATTTTGGTCGAAAGGTTTATTTTTGGCGTTTTTTACTTCTGTAAAGCTGCAAAACCTCTTCGGCAAAATCATCATCAACAATATAGAAGTAGCACTCTGGTACATCGAGGATGGCAGCAATTGAGTACACCATTTCAAAGGTAGGTCTGTAAGTGCCGGTTTCGTACTGAGATATACGCGATCTGGCCGTGGTTTCGTCTAGGCCCGCAAGAACGCCCAGCTTCTCCTGAGAAAGCTTTGCTTGCGTCCTAATGGGTTTGAGTCAGTAATTTATCATCACATGCGCCACTGATATTAGTTGACGGCATGTTTAGCATTACTTTACAGTGCTTATGTTTAGAAATACTGGACAAACAAACCTTTTTATGCCAACCCAGGGTCACACTACAGGAATGTTTAGACCGTTTTTTGTTACTTTTTATGATATGTATTACGGGGTCAGCTTGGTGAGAACTAAATCATAGAGCCAAGCAAGAGCCGGTAATGACTCCAACTTATTGATAGTGTTTTATGTTCAGATAATGCCCGATGACTTTGTCATGCAGCTCCACCGATTTTGAGAACGACAGCGACTTCCGTCCCAGCCGTGCCAGGTGCTGCCTCAGATTCAGGTTATGCCGCTCAATTCGCTGCGTATATCGCTTGCTGATTACGTGCAGCTTTCCCTTCAGGCGGGATTCATACAGCGGCCAGCCATCCGTCATCCATATCACCACGTCAAAGGGTGACAGCAGGCTCATAAGACGCCCCAGCGTCGCCATAGTGCGTTCACCGAATACGTGCGCAACAACCGTCTTCCGGAGCCTGTCATACGCGTAAAACAGCCAGCGCTGGCGCGATTTAGCCCCGACATAGCCCCACTGTTCGTCCATTTCCGCGCAGACGATGACGTCACTGCCCGGCTGTATGCGCGAGGTTACCGACTGCGGCCTGAGTTTTTTAAATGGCGGAAAATCGTGTTGAGGCCAACGCCCATAATGCGGGCGGTTGCCCGGCATCCAACGCCATTCATGGCCATATCAATGATTTTCTGGTGCGTACCGGGTTGAGAAGCGGTGTAAGTGAACTGCAGTTGCCATGTTTTACGGCAGTGAGAGCAGAGATAGCGCTGATGTCCGGCAGTGCTTTTGCCGTTACGCACCACCCCGTCAGTAGCTGAACGGGAGGGACAGCTGATAGAAACAGAAGCCACTGGAGCACCTCAAAAACACCATCATACACTAAATCAGTAAGTTGGCAGCATCACCGAAAAAATGTATACTTGTCGGCGAATAAAATGTATACTTGTCGGCGAATAAATAGCATTCTTTGAAGCCGATAGCACCAGCGAACTTATATTTTTAGGTTCGTTACCTGACGCCTTAAATATTGCGGTTCCCGGTCAGTCGAAGATTCTATTAGCATTCGTAATTCACTCTGACAAGGAAATGACAATGAAAAAGGTTCTTCTCTCTGCAGCAATGGCAACCGCGTTTTTTGGCATGACTGCTGCCCATGCAGCTGATACCACTGTTGGCGGCGGCCAGGTTAATTTCTTCGGTAAAGTTACCGATGTATCCTGTACTGTTTCCGTTAACGGCCAGGGCAGCGATGCGAACGTTTACCTGTCTCCGGTAACCCTGACTGAAGTTAAAGCGGCAACAGCGGATACTTACCTGAAACCGAAATCTTTCACCATTGACGTCTCTAACTGCCAGGCTGCTGATGGCACGGGTGACGTAAGCAAACTGGGCGTGAACTGGACCGGCGGTAACCTGCTGGCTGGCGCAACCAACAAACAACAGGGCTACCTGACGAACACCGAAGCTTCCGGTGCTCAGAACATCCAGCTGGTGCTGTCTACTGACAACGCTACCGCGCTGACCAACAAAATCATCCCGGGTGACAGCACTCAGCCGAAAGCGGAAGGCGACGCTTCCGCTGTAGCTGATGGCGCGCGTTTCACCTACTACGTAGGCTACGCCACCAGCGCGCCGACCACGGTAACCACCGGTGTGGTTAACAGCTACGCGACTTACGAAATTACTTACCAGTAATTCCGTCAGAAAATAAAACTGCCCCGCGATGGGGCAGTTAATAACAATAATAAAGCGGCAATGTCCGCCGCTTGTATTTTTATTCTGAGGTCAGCATGAAGCGTATTGCCCTTTTTTTCTGTTTCATTTTTAGTTTTGCGGCCCATGCCAACAATATTATTGTTAACGGTACCCGCTTTATTTATCCAGGAAATGAAAAAGAAATAACGGTACAGCTTTCAAATAACGCCGACCGTCCGGCGCTGGCGCAGGCCTGGCTGGATAACGGCGATGCCGATGCCACACCGGATACCATTACCACCCCGTTTATTATCACCCCGCCGATTTCGCGCGTTGACGCCAAGAGCGGCCAGACGCTGCGTATTAAGCTCGGTAGCAGCGCCGGTCTGGCGAAAGATAAAGAGACGCTGTGGTGGCTGAATCTGCTGGAAATTCCGCCGGTGGTGGCCAATCAGAAAAATGAAGGCCAGAACGTGCTGCAGCTGGCGATCCGTTCGCGCTTTAAATTTATTTATCGTCCTGCCGGACTGGGCAACCGCGATGCGGCGGCCGAGAAGCTGACCCTGACCGCCAGCGGCAGTAGTCTCGCCATCAACAACCCGACGCCGTTCTACATTACCGTCAGCCGTATTTCCCGCGACGGCGGTAAAGCGCTGAACAGCAAAACAGTGATGCTGGCGCCGCAGTCCAGCCAGACGGTGGCGCTCTCCTCCGCCGTCAACCGCGGCGAAACCCTGACCGTTAACAACATTAATGACTATGGCGCCGATGTCGCAGTGAAAGTGGCCGTTAAATAAGGGAAAAGCTAATGAAGCAGAGGTCATTCTGCCCGGGAAGATTAAGCACCGCGATCGCCATCGCGCTGTGCTGCTTTCCGCCATTTTCCAGCGGACAGGAAAACCCGGGAACGGTATATCAGTTTAACGACGGCTTTATTGTCGGCAGTCGCGAAAAGGTCGATCTGTCGCGCTTTTCGACCAGCGCGATTACCGAAGGCACTTACTCCCTTGACGTCTACACCAACGACGAGTGGAAAGGGCGCTACGATTTACGCATCGCGCGCGATAAAGATGGTCGGCTGGGCGTCTGCTACACCAAAGCGATGCTGGCCCAATATGGCATCGCGGCGGAAAAGCTCAATCCGCAGCTGAGCGAGCAGGAGGGCTACTGCGGTAGCCTCAAATCCTGGCGCAACGAAGAAAACGTCAAAGACAACCTGGTCCAGTCCTCCCTGCGGTTGAACATTTCGGTACCGCAGATCTATGAAGATCAACGCCTGAAAAACTATGTCAGCCCGGAGTTCTGGGACAAAGGTATTACCGCGCTCAATCTTGGCTGGATGGCGAACGCCTGGAACAGCCATACCTCTTCGGTGGGCGGGTCGGATAACAGCAGCGCCTATCTGGGCGTCAACGCCGGACTGTCGTGGGACGGCTGGCTGCTGAAGCACATCGGCAACCTGAACTGGCAGCAGCAGCAGGGTAAAGCGCACTGGAACAGCAACCAGACCTATCTCCAGCGCCCTATCCCACAGCTCAACTCCATCGTCAGCGGCGGGCAGATTTTCACCAATGGTGAATTTTTCGACACCATCGGTCTGCGCGGGGTTAATCTTTCCACCGATGACAATATGTTCCCGGACGGCATGCGCTCGTATGCTCCGGAAATTCGCGGCGTGGCGCAGAGCAACGCCCTCGTCACCGTGCGTCAGGGCAGCAATATTATCTATCAGACCACCGTTCCGCCCGGACCGTTTACCCTGCAGGATGTCTATCCTTCCGGCTATGACAGCGATCTTGAGGTCTCGGTGAAAGAAGCGGATGGCTCGGTAGAAGTGTTTAGCGTGCCTTACGCCTCCGTTGCTCAGCTGCTGCGCCCGGGCATGACCCGCTACGCGCTCTCCGCCGGTAAAGTGGACGACAGCGCGCTGCGCAACAAGCCGATGCTCTATCAGGCGACCTGGCAGCACGGGATCAACAACCAGTTGACCGGCTACACCGGGGTCACCGGTTTTGACGACTATCAGGCCTTCCTGGTGGGGACCGGGATGAACACCGGCATCGGCGCGCTCTCTTTTGACGTCACCCATTCGCGGTTGAAGAGCGATGCCCATGATGACTCGGGTCAGAGCTATCGCGCGACCTTTAACCGCATGTTTACCGATACCCAGACCAGCATCGTGTTGGCGGCGTATCGCTACTCGACGAAAGGTTATTACAACCTCAACGACGCGCTGTACGCCGTCGATCAGGAAAAAAATAGTCGCAGCAACTACACCCTGTGGCGGCAAAAAAACGGCATGACCTTCACGGTGAACCAGAACCTGCCGGACGGCTGGGGCGGGTTTTATCTCAGCGGCCGTATCTCCGATTACTGGAACCGCTCCGGGACCGAGAAGCAGTATCAGGTCAGCTACAACAATTCATTTGGTCGTCTCTCCTGGTCGGCGAGCGCGCAGCGCGTCTATACGCCAGACAGCTCCGGTCATCGTCGCGACGATCGTATTTCACTCAACTTCAGCTACCCGCTGTGGTTTGGCGATAACCGCACCGCCAACCTGACGTCGAACACCTCGTTCAATAACTCACGCTTTGCCAGCTCGCAGATTGGTATCAACGGTTCGCTGGACAGTGAAAACAACCTTAACTACGGCGTGTCGACCACCACCGCCACCGGCGGTCAGCATGATGTGGCGCTCAACGGCAGCTACCGTACGCCATGGACCACCCTCAACGGCAGCTACAGCCAGGGCGAAGGCTATCGTCAGAGCGGCATTGGCGCCAGCGGGACGATGATCGCCCACAGCGGCGGCGTGGTGCTCTCACCGGAAAGCGGCTCGACGATGGCCCTGATTGAAGCCAAAGACGCGGCCGGGGCGATGCTTCCGGGATCGCCGGGCACCCGTGTGGACAGCAATGGTTACGCCATCCTGCCGTATCTGCGCCCGTACCGGATTAACGCCGTGGAAATCGACCCGAAAGGCAGCCATGACGACGTGGCCTTCGATCGCACCGTGGCGCAGGTTGTGCCGTGGGAAGGCAGCGTGGTTAAGGTCGCGTTCGGCACTAAGGTGCAGAACAACCTCACCCTGCAGGCGCGCCAGGCGAACCACGAGCCGTTGCCGTTTGCGGCAAGTATTTTCTCCCCCGACGGCAAGGAGATCGGCGTTGTCGGCCAGGGCAGCATGATGTTTATCAGCGATGCGAACGCCAAACGCGCGATTGTGAAGTGGAGCGGCGGGCAGTGTTCGGTGGATCTGGGACAGCAAACAACAAAGGATAGCGTATGTCGCTGAGGAAATTACTAACGCTTTTTATCGTCTTAATGGCGCTGGGAACCACCTCGTCCTGGGCCTCCTGTACGCGTCTCTCATCGAAAACGGTGATGCTGGACATGGTGGTGGGCAGGGTGGTGGTGCCCCCGGATCTGCCGGTGGGCTCGGTGATCCTTACCCGCGACTGGACGATGAGCGCTCCCGGCAGGGCAAGCTATCGCTGTACTTCCGGCACCAACCGCTTTGCGGCGAAGATCGTGTCGCCAGGGGCCACGGACCTTGGAAATAAAATCTACTCCACCAACGTGCCTGGAATCGGCATGCGTTTCAGCCGCGGCGGCGCAACGGTAAATATCGTCTATCCCGACGTCTATTCGTCCCGGGTATATAACACCACCTACTATTCCCTCGAAGGGTCGCGCTTTACGCTGGAGATTATCAAAACCGCGGCAACCACCGGCAGCGGCACCCTGGCGGCGCGTAAGTACACCTCCTACGACTGGGAGAGCGGCGTTAACCCGATCCTCGAAACCTATCTGAGCGCCAGCGCCATCACCGTGGTCTCGCCCTCCTGTTCGGTGCTGAGCGGGAAAAATATGAATGTCGATGTGGGTTCCATCCGGCGCACCGACCTGAAAGGGGTCGGCACCACCGCCGGCGGGAAGGATTTTAATATCGACCTGCAGTGCAGCGGCGGCCTGAGTGAAACGGGATATGCCAACATCAGCACCTCGTTCTCCGGTACCCTGGCCACCAGCACTACCGCTACCATGGGCGCCTTGCTGAATGAAAAAGCCGGCAGCGGGATGGCGAAAGGCATTGGCATCCAGGTGCTGAAGGATGGCTCCCCGCTGCAGTTTAATAAGAAATACACCGTCGGCCGCTTGAATGATCAGGAGACCCGCTACATCACCATACCGCTGCAAGCGCGTTTTTATCAGTATGGCCCGACGACCAGCACCGGCGAGGTGGAGTCGCATATGATCTTTAACCTGACGTACGATTAATACGGGAGGGGGAATGAAGGGATTGCCGAAAAACACTATCGCGTGGCTGCTATTTTGCGGCAGCCTCGCCGCCCCCTCGGCGTGGGGTTTTGAGACCAATTACGATCGCGGACGGGTCGATTTTTCCGGGCGGGTGACGGATATTTCCTGTAGCATCGCGCTAAACGGCGGCCAGCATGCCGGCAGCGGTAATGTCTGGCTGGCGCCGGTCAGCCTGGCGGAAGTCCACGATCGCGGTGCCGGGGCGTTTATGAAACCGCAGCCGTTTACCCTGGCACTGTCAAACTGCCAGCTGCGCCATGATGGTGGGGCAGCCTCGCAGGATGAGGTGCGTCGGGTCAGCGTGCGCTGGGTCGATGGTTTTTTACTGACGGCGGTCGGTAACGAAAACGCCGGGTATCTGGCCAATACCTTGCCGGATGGAGCGCAGAATATTTATCTGGCCCTATCGACTAACGATAATAATACGCTGGATAAGAGTAATAAAATTGTCCCGGCGGACCCGCAGCAAAATCAGGTGCGTTTGCAGGAAAGCGCGGTCAGCGGCGGCCTGTTCACCTATTACGTTGGCTATGTTTCGCCAACGCCGAAAAGCGCCACCAGCGGGCCGATTACCAGCTGGGCAACGTGGGAATTAGTTTATAATTAAGTGACGTTAAAAAGCCGGGAATTCCCGGCTTTTTTTACATGGCAATATCATCGGCGACCAGTTGTTCAATACTGACTTCCCGCCAGTAATGTCCCTGGATAGCAAACCGGTGATGCTGCCAACTTACTGATTTAGTGTATGATGGTGTTTTTGAGGTGCTCCAGTGGCTTCTGTTTCTATCAGCTGTCCCTCCCGTTCAGCTACTGACGGGGTGGTGCGTAACGGCAAAAGCACTGCCGGACATCAGCGCTATCTCTGCTCTCACTGCCGTAAAACATGGCAACTGCAGTTCACTTACACCGCTTCTCAACCCGGTACGCACCAGAAAATCATTGATATGGGTGCGGGATATCACCGTAGTGACTTGGTCAGAGATGCGGCATTTGTCCTTAATATCGAGCTGCATTATCTTCCACCTTACAGCCCAAACCTCAATCCAATAGAGCGGCTTTGGAAAGTAATGAATGAGAAGTCGAGGAACAACGTTTACTTCAAAAGTAAACGGGACTTCAAGGCGGCAATAGACCAATTTTTTACTGTGACTCTTCCAGAGATCGCAGGCTCTTTGGCATCTCGAATTAATGATAATTTTCAGGTTCTCAAGCCTGCATCTTCAAGTTGATTCGGTATAGAAAATGTAGCACCCTCAGGGTTACTGTGAATTGTGACCGGATAATCTGACTTACTAACAATTGTAGAACAACCAGAAAGCACAGTTGCCGCAATAGCTGAAAGGATTATTTTATTCATTAGGATTACTTTCCATAAATCGATTAATTAAACAAATGAATATGTTGACAAAAACAAATAGATCGGTGAATTAATAATTCATGATGTTTAGTTTTTTCATTTTTATTCCATTACTTATACAAACAATTTCACACATCCTACCACCACATTCCTAAAAATAATGTTGAACCTCTCAAAAACGGGTGTTTATTATTCCTACTATGGTAAATCCGTAAGTTAGCTATCAAAAATCAGGCTTCCTGTTACCTAGAAAGCGTTAGCAACGGTTTTAATAAGAAATCTATACCTAAATGGCCCAAAATCGTTTTGAAAGTTTGTGACACTTTGAACTTGATTTACAGGGCAAAAGTCAGCGAGTGCGCTTGAAACAAGAACAGCACAATGATGCCCATTTTTCGTACTTTGTGAATCGTGGATGTCAGATTAGTTATACTTGGTCAAAATTCAACCAGTAACAATCCTGTTCTTTTTGACGAAACAAACTTTGGGGCATTTCTTGTTTAGGGGACTAGAGCCCATAAGGAACAGAAACGTTAAGCTTCTTATCCCAATGAACGCTCACTTGCTAACTTCTTAGCCACCCGAATTACCGTTCTAGTGGACACATTCGTCAATTTAGCGGTATCACTGATACTTAACCCATTGATAACTCTTAACTGATAGATTTTTTCATGAAGCTGGAGATCTGCTTGTCTTCCTCGATATTTTCCCTCTTCTCGAGCCTTCATGATCCCTTCAGCTTGCCGCCGCCGTCGATCTTGGTAATCTTTTCGTGCAATTGCAGCGAGCATATCCATCATCATCCCATTAATAGCCCTGATCATCGAACGAGTGAACTCGTCGGGAATGTGTGGCGCAAAAGCGATATGGCTAGTTGGTAAATCGATACTGATTACCTTAAGTTCCTTTTGGTTCAGCATTTCTTTTAATTTGAACCAACTTTCTTCATCAAGTCGAGAAAGACGATCAATTTGCTCTATTATGATCGCATCACCAATTGCAGCATCATCAAGTAATCGGAGTAATTCAGGTCTTTGTAATGAGGCTCCCGATTCATTCTCAATATACCAACCTGCTATTCGAAAGCCCTTTTGCTGTGCAAACTCCTGTAAAGCACGTTTTGCATTCTGATCAGAGGTTGATGCTCTTAAGTATCCAAAGATGTACATAAGCCCCTCAAAGTGACATTTAGATTATGATCTAAACAAGTGTGACAAATAGGTTATGACAAATCTACTTTTCGTGTCAATTTTTACGTGTGACTTATAAGTATACCTAAGCGTCATACCGTTCTAACTGTTTGATTTAATGCTTAACGTACGAAACCGTACCGTTGGGCTTCACACCCCTGTTTATAGTTATGTACACAAACTTTGTGTGGGCAAATCTGACACAGAAGAGCACTCTCGAAAATCGAACAAGGAAATTTATGAGCGTTCGAGCACAAGTTTGTTAATGTCAAACTCGTTTTTTGTTAATTGGCGCATCATTTTGATCATTTCATCAGTAGGGTTAGTTTTTATCGCGCCATTTTCTAATCAAGAAAACCCTAATAAACTGAGCAATTGCTTATTAAACAAGGCATCATACGTTTTCATTTACCAACAACGTTCTTGACTCCGCTTGCACATCAGACCAGCTCGTTAGCGAATTTATTCCTGTTTTCATCGATTTACATGTAACAAATATGTGCCTAACCCTGTTAAATACCAGCAACATTGTTGGTTAATTTCTCCACACCCACACGAAACAATCACCAAAACTATCAATTTAACGCTCGTTCGCGCTTTTGTGAGCAATATATCGAACGTAAATGATAAAAAAAAACATACTAGTTGTAAGTTTATTAAAGTTGCATAAGGTAAAGGTCATGACGGCTTATCAACGAATGGAAACCGACGTTGTCATCATTGGCGGCGGCGCGACCGGCACAGGCATCATGCGAGACTGCGCATTGCGAGGCATCGCGTGCATTCTGTTAGAGAAAGATGACATCGCCTCCGGCACCACGGGTCGTAACCACGGCTTGCTGCACTCTGGTGCGCGCTATGCCGTCACTGATGCAGAATCGGCCAAAGAATGCATTCAAGAAAACCAAACGCTCAAACGCATCGCTCGCCATTGTGTGGAAGCGACTGACGGCCTATTCATTACCCTGCCTGAAGACGAACTCAGCTTTCAAGACACCTTTATTCAGGCTTGCGGCAATGCCGGTATCGAAGCGACCCGTTTAACGCCAAAAGAAGCACTCGCGCTCGAACCGAACGTGAACCCGGCGCTGATCGGTGCGGTGAAAGTGCCCGACGGCACGCTGGATCCGTTCCGTTTATGTGCCTCGAACGTCCTTGATGCCAAAGAGCACGGCGCGCGCATGTTCAACCGCACCATCGTCACCAGTTTGATTCGCCAAGGCGATACCATACTCGGTGTACGCTGTTTGCAATTGGGCACCAACCAACAGTTTGAAATCTTTGCCAAAGAAGTGATCAACGCCGCGGGCATTTGGGGACAACATATCTGCGAATATGCCGACCTCAACATCAAGATGTTCCCTGCCAAAGGCTCGCTGTTGATCCTCGATTACCGCATCAATAACTTGGTGATCAACCGTTGCCGTAAACCTTCCGATGCCGACATTCTGGTGCCCGGCGACACCATTTCACTTATCGGCACCACGTCCGAACACATTGATTACGACCAGATCGACAACTTGCACGTCACCGAACGTGACGTGGATGTGCTGTTGGCAGAAGGCGCGAAACTTGCGCCGATCATGGCCAATACGCGCGTACTGCGTGCCTACGCGGGGGTACGTCCTTTGGTTTCGGTAGATGACGATGGCAGTGGCCGGAATATCAGCCGCGGCATCGTTTTGCTCGATCACCAAGAGCGCGACGGCCTCAAAGGCCTCACCACCATTACCGGCGGCAAACTGATGACCTACCGCTTAATGGCGGAATGGGCGACCGACTTAGTGGCGAAGAAACTGGGCAACACTCAGGCGTGCGAAACCCACACGCGCCCACTGCCGGGGTCAAACGAAACGCCAAAAGCCATCAAGAAAACCGCCAGCATCGCCAAACCGGTGTATGAATCCGCCATTTATCGCCATGGTGAACGCGCCACGCAATTCTTGTCTGACGATGCCAAGAGCCAAGCGATTATTTGTGAATGTGAAATGGTCACTGCGGGCGAAATTGAATACGCGATTAAACAGCTCGACGTCAACAACTTGGTCGATCTGCGCCGCCGCACTCGCTTAGGCATGGGCCCTTGTCAGGGCGAACTGTGCATCTACCGTGCGGCCAGCCTGTTTTCCGAATATGGTCAGGTCGATGGCTGTCAATCGAGTGAATTGTTGGTCGATTTTCTAGAAGAGCGCTGGAAAGGCATCAAACCCATTTTCTGGGGTGATGCGCTGCGCGAAGCGGAATTCAGCTATTGGATTTACGAAGGATTACTCGGTGCCAGCGACCTGCCCCAGCCCGCTCAATCAGAACACCCTCAAGCAGAACAACAAAAACAGGAGGCGGAATTATGATGCATTATGATGTGGCCGTGATCGGCGGGGGCATTGCGGGTTATACCGCTGCAATTCGCAGCCTGCAAGCTGGCAAAAAAACCGTGCTCATCAATCAGGGTCAAAGCGCGTTACATTTCTCTTCCGGCTCCATTGATGTGCTGGCGAAATTACCAGATGGCAGCGCGGTCACCCACCCGTTTGATGCCCTCGACGCATTACAGCAACAAGCGCCGTCCCATCCGTACAACACGGTGGGTCGTAGCACACTGCAAAAAGGGCTGGAATGGTTTCGTCAAACGCTCGCCACCGCGAACGTGCCGCTATCGCATCAAGATGATTTGGCCAATCACGGGCGCATCACGCCGCTTGGCACACTCAAAGCGACTTGGCTATCGCAGCCATTTGTTTACCAACACCGCCAAGAAGTTTCGTTTGAGCGTATTGTGGTGGTTTCGATCGATGGCTATCGCGATTTTCAGCCACAAATGCTGAAAGATAACCTTCACCAGCATCCCGATTTTCAAAGTGTGCCGATTCACACGGTCACCCTGTCGATTCCGGGGTTTGACGGATACCGCCGCAACCCAAATGAGCTGCGCTCAATCGACATTGCACGTTTGCTAAAACACGATGCCGCGTGGACCGCGCTATGCGATGGTTTGATGCGTGCAGCCAATCGCAACGACTTGGTGATCATGCCCGCGATCATGGGCAACGGCGATGGCCTAACGCTGCTAACGAAGCTACGCGACACCACGCAACTGCAATTTCACGAAGTGCCGACCATGCCACCATCGCTGCTGGGTATTCGCATTGAAGAGGCGCTCAGTCGCACCTTCCTGCTGCTGGGTGGCATTCACCTCAAAGGCGACAAAGTGGTCAACGGCACGTTTGACGGCGAGCGTCTGGTTAGCCTGCAAACGCAAAACCTGCGCGACATGGCCATCAGCGCTGACAACTACATCATGGCAACCGGCAGCTATTTCAGCCAAGGGTTGCATGCCGAGCAACACGCCATCCAAGAACCGATCTTTGGCTTGCAAGTGACGCATAAACCAGCACGCGTTGATTGGCGCAATCCGGCCTTCTTTGCCGACCGTTCACACCCTTTTATGGCATTCGGTGTCGAAACCAACGCGCAATTGAACCCACAGCGCAGCGGCGTCACCATTAAAAACTTGTACTGCTGCGGCTCCATGTTGTCGGGATACGATCCCGTGTTTGAAGGGTGCGGTGGCGGCGTCGCGATTGGCACCGCCTACCACGCCATCATGCAATGCCTAGAACCTCAATTGTCAGCGTCTCACCCTAACCCATTCGATCAGGAGGTGCTCGCATGAACGCGCCATTTTCAAAAGCTGCTCCTCTGAATACCAGCTTTGACCAATGTATTAAATGCACCGTCTGCACGGTGTACTGCCCCGTGGCAAAAGCCAACCCAGATTACCCAGGCCCGAAACAGTGCGGGCCGGATGGCGAGCGCCTGCGCATTAAAAACCCGGAATATTACGACGAAGCGCTTAAATACTGCACCAACTGCAAACGCTGCGAAACCGCGTGTCCTTCTGGGGTGAAAATCGGCGACATCATCGCCGTCGCGCGGGGTAAACATGGCAAGAAACCGCTCAATCCGAAACTGATGCGTGACTACGTGCTGAGCCACACCGACCTGTTCGGCTCACTGGCCACGCCATTTGCACCAGTGGTGAACTTCGCCACATCGATGCCATTGGTGAAAAAAATCATGCACAAAACCATCGGCGTGCATGACCACAAAGCGTTGCCGAAATACTCGCACGGCACGTTCCGTCGCTGGTTTAAACAAAATTGCACCAGCCAGCCGCTGTATCAGCGCCAAGTCACCTACTTTCATGGCTGCTACGTCAACTACAACCACCCACAATTGGGCAAAGATCTGGTGAAGGTGTTGAATGCGATGAATATTGGCGTACGCTTGCTGAACAACGAGAAATGCTGCGGCGTGCCTTTGATTGCCAACGGTTTTCATGACAAAGCGCGTAAAAACGCATTGCTGAACGTGAAGAACATGGAAACTGCGGTCAATGAATATCACACCAAAGTGATTTCAACCTCCTCAACTTGCTCGTTCACGCTGCAACAGGAATACCCGCATGTGCTCGGCGTCGACAACAGCCAAGTGTCCAACGACATTGAATACGTCACGCGCTTCCTGCTGAAAGAGTTTATGAATGGCAATGCGCCGAAAATGAAACCGGTCAACCTCAAAGTGGTTTATCACACGCCTTGTCACTTGGAACGCAGTGGCAACGTGATGTTTACCATTGAGTTACTGCGCATGATTCCGGGCCTAGAACTGATTGTCCTCGATAGCGAATGCTGCGGTTTGGCGGGCACCTATGGCTTTAAAGAAGAGAACTATGACGTGTCGATGAAAATCGGCTCGCACCTGTTTGACTCGATCAAAGCCTCCGATGCAGATTTTGCGATCACCGACTGCGAAACCTGTAAATGGCAAATCGAAGAGAACACCGCGCTGGAAACCATTCACCCGGTCAGCTTGCTGGCGCAAGCACTGGCTTAGTCTTCCAACCCCAAAAAGGCGTCTTCAAAGAAAGTCGTTTCAACGCTCAACGTACAAAAAAGCGGGCATTGCCCGCTTTTCTTCTGTCACTTTCGCTTTTCGTTTGCTGCTGTCTATCGCACCACAGCATGGCGAAGGCTGTCGACCTAACGAATGGTCACGTCAGATAAGCGATACCAGCCCGACGCCTGCAACCCTTCATTGGCCAGATTCACTTCTGCCTCAGCATGGCGATCGACCAAAGCCAACTCAAGGTAGTAATGGCCGGTGGGGATCGTTTCAGGCAAAGTGAAACTGCTGGAGGTCGCGTGTTCACCCGGCAGCCAACGCATGACATCTGCGGTTGAGACGTTGAAAAACGCGGTTTCTTCGTCCTCATTCACCAATCGATACGCCAGATAATGGTGCTGATACGGTGGCGCGTTCCCTTCGTTCACAAGCAAGGCCTGAACCGTCATGGTCGCGTCCGGCGTCAATTCAGCAGGGTGTACCAGTGTGTCTACACGCAGACGATAGCCAATTTGAGCCAACGCATCGTCCAACAAATCACGATACTGAGTCGGCACCACGTGCGATTTCAGGTTCAATGTCGAAGCGTGCTGCGCAATCGCCCAATCCAAGCTTTCTGGTATGGCTACCAATCTGCAAAATCAGCTTGGAAAGGTTCAAGTCACCTAGAGTTGGAAAATTCGGACATTGCCCAGAGTTGGTTAAAAGTCGTTTTAATGGCGATGGCTATCACTTTTTTAAATCCACATGTATATCTGGATACGGTGGTGATACTCGGGGGCGTGACTGCTCAAATGGAACCTGATGAAAAACTATTGTTTGTTATAGGGGCACTGATCGCATCAGGGGGCTGGTTTTATGGATTAGTGTATTTGGCTAACAAGTTGATCCCACTTTTTAGTAAGCCAAGAACATGGCGAATTTTAGATTCTGCGATTTCATGCATCATGTGTGGTATTGCATTGAAGCTGGCAGCACCTTTGTTAAGCCAATACATATAGAGCGTCGCGATGAAGCTGCATTTCTATTAACTAAATTGCTCCTGTTAGATTGGACACTGAGTTTCCATACCAGAAGGGTTATTCGTCCTTTGCTAATTTAAGTAAATACTATAAACCATTTCTGTCCATCAACGTGTCAGCTTGCTCTTAGCTGGCACGAAAATGCCCCAAAATCATTTGGCATTCAACACCAGACCACTTTCTTATGTCAGTTCTTGACCTACATTTACTAATAGCAGACTATGAGCCTAGTTGAGCAATTATGATTATACAGACATGTTCTGTAATTTATGAGTGGAAGGAAGAATAAGGCTTATAGAACAGTATGTTGCTGGTATGGTGTTTGTATTTTCTAAAAATATTATACAGACAGTGTCTGCTGAAAAAGCACTGTTATGTTTTAGGTGAATTATGTGGTCAAAAATTCAAATGTGGGCTTTGAAAAAAGCATTTGGGAAAGTCGGTCCATCACCGATCCCCATGTCAGGTCCAGAGTGTGAAAAGAATAATTTCTATTCAACTAGAATTAAGCTTGATGGGGTTTCAGCTCTAGTTCGCGAGTTGGATATGAATAAAGTCAAAGTACTAAAGTACAATCCAGCAACTGACACATGTGATATAGAACTAGACATCGATATTGCCAATATCAATGTAAATACCGTTGAAATCACGCACTACTTGCATAATTACTACACAACTTATACAGGTATTAACTCATTTATACTTCATTGCCTTACAAAAAAAGATTACATAAAGGTTAAGTCAAAGCGAATATTGAACAAGGTTTCACAGTCCCTATTTAACAGAAAAAAACTTCAGCTAAAACCAAGATATGACCTGTTAGACTATCTTATTGAAAATTATGGCATCAGTCGGAAGGAGTTTAGTCTAACATCACTAGTTTCTGATATGTATTCTCTGCGTTTTTTTAGGCATCCTGACAAAGAAAATTGTCAAAATAAGCTACGTATGTATGTAGATTCATTTGTGGAATCAGGCGAGGTCAGTAAGGTAAAAGGCGGGGGGTACAAAGTAAATGGAAAGGCTATTGTAACACTTGAAAAGTATCAAACAGAAGAACGGCGCCATAAAGATAGCGTGATACTACAGTACAGTATGGTAATTTTAACGTTTTTATTGGCAATTCTGGCATCTATTCAGGCTGGATTAATTAAATTAAAGCCATTTTTAGATTTGACGCAATAAACATACAAACAATCAAGGAATCAACATACTTTTCCTATTCTGACAGAAACGCTGTAGAGAATCAGTTCTAAAACACTTCTGTCCAGAAGCAAGTTAGAGGTTGATCTGACTTTATTGTCATTTCCACAGTGTTTCTGGTAGCAATGCACCTTAATAATGATCAATCTTTAGCTTTTTATAGTCTACGAATCGCTTAAAAAGGCACGTTACCGATTGAAGTTTATTGTTCCTCCGACATTTGAACCGTATCGTCAAAGCAAAACTTAATAATAAAAGATGACCTATCGGTTAAACACAATCTGCACCAGAGATTACCGTCCGATAGTTGGCAGATTTACACAGTAATGTTGAGGTCATAGCCAAGTTCCGGCGAGCGATTGAGTGTTGAAAAATACGTAGAAAATGTGGTTCACCAAATGCATTGGATTCAACCATCAACATTCTCCAAGTTATTGATATACAGTAAAATTAAAAATTAAATTCTTTAAATGTCAGGTTCATCCAAACAGTTTGGATGAACTCACTTTAGGCATAAAATGAGTACCGAGAATTAATTAAAGTCTTGAAGGAATACCCTGCAAGGAAACAACGATACAATTTCCTTCATGCATTGTCTCAAGTGCCGAACTGGAATGCATAAGAACTTAAGTTGAACCGAAAGCTTAGACCATGCCAGAAGCAGAACATCTCTCCCTTTGCATGCGATTGACTGATTAATCACATCAGCATTAGGAAGTCTTACTGTTACACTCCCCTAAACACTGTTCGCTAGAACTTAGACCTTTCCCTTTTCTGCTGACATAAAGAAAGAACTAAAACATATTCATGATCGGGTGAAAGCTCAATAAGCTCTGGCGTGAATGTGGGAACGCTGCCAAGAAGTATGATAACTGATATACCACGTGTTGAATTTTGGAGGCATCAAAGCTAAACGCCTGAGTGATCTCAATGATGCGATTTGAAGGCTCATATTGATGTCTGCGATGCCAGTTTTTGAGCCGTATCGCAAAGCAAAACTTAAAAATAAAATATGCCCCATCGGTTAAACACAAACTGATGATGTGAGTTCACAGTCAGTTTCAAGTCAGCTTAAGTAACTCTTGCCGAATATTTTGCACCTGAGATTACACGTCTAATAGTCGGCATATGTACACAGTGATGTTGAGGTCATAACCAAGTTACGGCGAGCGATTGAGTGTTGAAAAATACGTAGAAAAATGTGGTTCACCAAATGCATTGGATTCAACCATCAATATCCTCCAAGTCATTGATATAAAGTAAAATTAAAAATCAAAATCTTTAAATATCAGGTTCATCCAAACAGTTTGGATGAACTCATTTTAGGCATGAAATGAGTACCGAAAATTAATTTAAAGTCTTGAAGGTAAACCCTGCAAGGAAACAACGATACAATTTCCTTCATACATTGTCTCAAGCTCCGAACTGGAATGCATAAGAACTTAAGTTGAACCGAAAGCTTAGACCAGTTAGAAGAAGAACATCTCTCCCTTTGCATGCGATTGACTGATTAATCACATCAGCATTAGGAAGTCTTACTGTTCCCCCCCCCTAAACACTGTTCGCTAGATCTTAGACCTTTTCCGTTTCCGCTGAAAAAAAGAAAGAAAAAAACATGTTTATGATCGGGTTGGAGGCTCAATTAGTTCTGGCGTGAATATGGGAACTCAGCCAAGAAATGTAACAACTAATATATCAAGTGTTGAAGTCTGGAGGTATCAAAGTCTAAACGTCTTTTTTATCTCAAAGGTATAATTTAAAGGCTTGAACAGAATGTTTTCGATACTAGTGTTTATCCGTAGCGACAAAGCTAAACTTAAAATATAAGAGGACCCGTCGGTTAAGCACGGACAGATGATGTGAGTTCGCAATCAGTTTCAAGTCAGCTTAAGTAACTATTACTGAATATATTGCACCAGTGATTTCACGTCCGACAGTAAACAGGTGAACATAGAAATGTTGTTGTCGTTGCCAAGTTACTGAGAGCTGTCGCGTATTATTATGCTTACTGCTTTTGGCTAATTATTCAGTTATGTGAGACAGTGGTTTCGCTCAAGTTAAACATAAGACTAAAGAAGGATGTTCTTATGCCCTAACGGGAATCTGCTCCATTGAATGTTATGACTCAATCATTAGTTGTTGGTCAATCTACTTTATGAGTTATACACTAGTTTGTGGTATCGATTTTTCATACGGTTGCGATAGTGGATATATCAAAACCTAAATATGAGTAAGAAGGCAAATGAACACATAAGACCTTATGCAACTTGGTCTATTAGTTCTGGAAGATTTGCATCGCGAGGTAAATGTTAATCAAAATTAGAATCTTATCAACCACAACCAGATACACGATCTTATATTGAATATTTCAGCATTAAATACCAATGCCAACATGCGATTTTCCAGAGACAGTACCAGGGAACAGTAATCCACTAGTGGTAACACATAAAGCATCCGAAATTTAACTATTGATCTAGCAGCTAGCAGCTTGAATCGTAATCTTTCAAATTCACAGATCATTAGAAACCTTGGTGGCCATTCTCAGTAATACTGATATTTTAGATTAGTAATCTATCCGGCAGAACGGTCTTTCAACCAATGAACCCTTGATAAACGAGAAGGTTATTAGTCAAAAAATAAAATACCCCTTCATTAAAAGTTCATACAATCACATGAAATGCTATGACATCACTTCCTCATTAAAGTTAGAAATTCATCACAACCACTCAGTGATTTTATAATTGAACGTTTAATAAATTGAAGAGACGTTACCTTCTGATGTTTGCATTCGGGATCATTAAACTAGCGCAGCTACCATAATGATGGTCAGTAGAGTAGGGGAGGCCTACATTACGAACTGGCTGTTATTCACAATTCCGAATGACTTAATTCAAAAAATTGTTCTGGCCAGCTAGAGATTAGTTCTGAAACAAGAATGGAGAGGTGGAGAGGTGGAGAGGTGGAGAGGTGGAGAGGTGGAGAGGTTAGTGAATTTTGATATCAATTCAATAACTACAAGGAGTGCGCTAAAAAAACTTTCTAGTTACATTCTAAATTTAGCATTTAAAGTTATGGAAATTTGTATCTGTATGGACTCCATTAGGCATATTCCACATCTGTATTATGAATAGACTAAAAATTAGATGGTTCCTTTGCATCCAGACTTGGATTTACAACACTATGATTGTTGTTGAACTTTAGATTATTGGCGTAGAACCATGAGGTAGGGTAGGGGCCATAGTCCTAATTATCAGTGTATTGAGTTCGAATACGTTGTTGATTGATAGTTCTATTGGTCTATTGGTCTATTGGTCTATTGGTCTATTGGTCTATTGGTCTATTGGTCTATTGGGTTGTTGCACCGTTACTATTTCAACACACGAGTCATACTAAAATTGTGAGCAGTTCTATCCTATGGGCGTGATTTACTTAATGTATCAATCCATCATGATTTTTAGAATCCCAAAATGCTGAAGATGTGCTTAAGGTAGGTACTAGATATCATATCTTTGTTCCATTGATTCAGCGTGATTTTCGTGGCTCTTTCATAAGCATATCTTATCAACATATCAGATATGTGTATAAAACTAATTCACTCACTTTATAGTCTTATGACATGTCCAATATCCTTTAAGTTTACTAAAACCCTCGAATGATACTCACAACAAGCTCATCATCAGAAATGCAACTCCTGACTTTGCGCAACCTCACACAAAAATCCAGCGTCATGGGTATCGCGAACCGTGACATCACAAATTAATCACGAATTGGACTATCTGAACCCCATAAGTGATGAATATCGTCTTGATAACCCACTTCAAGCCATGAGTGTTGAAAATCGATTTAATAACCCACTTCAAGCCATGAGTGTTGAAAATCGATTTAATAACCCACTTCATGCCATGAGTGTTGAAAATCGATTTAATAACCCACTTCATAATATGACCTGTTGAAACCAGCTCGCTAACCCACTTTATAGGCTGACCTGTTGAAACCAAATTGCTAACCCACTTTATAGGCTGACCTGTTGAATCCATCTTGCTAACCCACTTTATAGGCTGACTTGTTGAAACCAGCTCGCTAACCCACTTTATAGGCTGACTTGTTGAAACCAGCTCGCTAACCCACTTTATAGGCTGACCTGTTGAATCCATCTTGCTAACCCAATTTATAGGCTGACCTGTTGAATCCATCTTGCTAACCCACTTTATAGGCTGACCTGTTGAATCCATCTTGCTAACCCACTTTACAGGCTGACTTGTTGAAACCAATTCGCTAACCCACTTTACAGCCTGACTTGTTGAAACCAATTCGCTAACCCACTTTACAGGCTGACCAGTTGAATCCATCTTGCTAACCCACTTTATAGGCTGACCTGTTGAATCCATCTTGCTAACCCACTTTACAGGCTGACCTGTTGAATCCATCTTGCTAACCCACTTTACAGGCTGACTTGTTGAAACCAATTCGCTAACCCACTTTA
>NZ_JAWOWL010000007.1:66394-72314 GCF_033340395.1 Vibrio sp. 1159
TGGGTTATCATATTGACCTCAAGCACCCAGCGCCAATATGAAAGACTCACCCTTTATGGGTTATCATATTGACCTCAAGCACCCAGCGCCAATATGAAAGACTCACCCTTTATGGGTTATCATATTGACCTCAGGCACCCAGCGCCAATATGAAAAACTCACCCTTTATGGGTTATCATATTGACCTCAGGCACCCAGCGCCAATATGAAAAACTCACCCTTATGGGTTATCATATTGACCTCAGGCACTCAGGGCCAATATGAAGAGTTCGCCTTGTATGGGTTATCATATTAACCTCAGACACCCAGTTCCAATATGATGTGCTCATCCTCTATGGGTTATCATATTGACCTCAGGCACCCAGTACCAATATGAAGTGCTCATCCTCTGTGGGTTATCATATTGACCTCAGGCACCCAGTACCAATATGAAGTGCTCATCCTCTGTGGGTTATCATATTGACCACAAACACCCGACTTCAATATTAAAGGAGCTCTTTGTTTGGTTATCGTATTGGAACCTTTCTAAGATCCCTCGTACCAAAGTCGGTAGATTTGATCATTTAAGTTGGGTTTGATCACATTTTTAGAACTTTACCCCCAGAAAACCCAGAAACAACAATAAGTAACTGATTATTAATGATTATTTTATTCTCACACATCAAAGTCATGTTGATAAACATGTGCATAACTTGTTACAGAAGCATGATCATGCTTCTGTAAATTCATGATCATGCTTTCGTAATCTATGGGTTTTCATATTGAGGTTTATGGGTTATCACTTTGAAAAATATGGGTTATCACTTTGAGGTTTATGGGTTTTCACATTAAACACGGCGAAAAAATAACGCATTATAAAACAATAATTTAGCATCATTATCCACAGGTTTGATAGTGACGCTATCAAAATATCTTATAATCAATAAAGATCATTAAATCAAAAAGATCAGTTATTGATTGGACAATGAGTTTGTATTACCGGTTGATGATCAAAAAATAATAGAACAAAAATATTTTTTTCTTTAATATGAAAGAAAGTAAACTAAAAAACCCAAAATCATGTCTGAGAGTGAAACAGAGATTATTGTAAGGCACAAAACTGCCAGTGATGGTAGCTTGTTGATCATACCTGACATCTATAAAGATGTAGATGTCGCAACACTCAATTTTGAAAACCAAAAGGTCAGTTCTCAGTTAGTTGAGACTGTAAAACTTTTTATCTCTCAAATGGGCTTAGCTGATGAACAGAACATCATTTCTATTGCTCAACTTAGTGATGCTACAGAGTTAAAACTGACTACTTTGCAAGCTCGTATTCGTACTTTGCGGAAAAAAGGGTTTTTAACCTCAGTTCCTTTCAAATTTTCAGATGGTTCATTCAAGCCTAAAATTCTCTGCGAAGTTTTATCTATAGAAATACTGCATGAATCTTATAGCCCAGAAGAAAGTAAATCAGACAAGAAAATAGTTGATAATCGCTGGCAAACAAAAGCGTTGCTAAAAAAGCACGGCATTAACCCTTTACCAGATGTGAAGAAAAACTTGCCACCAGTGGTTAGGCATAAAGGGAACAATCTGATTGATCAGTTAGTAGGAACCGAAATCAGAAAGAACCGCTCAATTAAAAGAGAAGAAATTACACAACCGGCAGCAAATTCTCGTCGTAAATTTTTCATAAAAGTTGTAGATGGTAATGAAGTCGTTACCAAGACTGTATCAACTACAGTAAGGTCTTATAGCAACATCATGGACCCATTCGATTTACAAGTATTATACGCGGTGTATTCGCTTATTTATAATTACCACAATTATTATCTTGTTGAGAAAGGGTTAGATATCGCTGAGTTAAAAAACCTGACTCCTATTAATGTTGACCACATAATAGATTTTTTGGGGAAGGCTAGGGGTGGCCCTAATCGAGCGATCATAAGAAACAGTTTGTATGCAATTGCTGACACTTGTTATGACTTACTGGGGATGAAGAAATTTGAGCTTTATGACGGTACTCTCGATAGTTATGCAATAGAGGAGTATCGCAACTTTGAAAAGTTTTGGCCATTAGGTCACCTTGAAGAAGATATAAATAACCCGGATGAAGTTAAACTTAACTCAGATACAATGCTGTATATGATCCAGCTCCCAAGTCACGTTTTCAAAAAACTAATGACAGAGCAATATTTGTTCGCATTTCCACAAAAAGCATTGGAAGTATCTGCAATAATATTCATGCTGTATTTGAGGTTCAGAGTGTTGTGTCAAGATGATAAGTATGACGCTTTCTTAGCCAGCATTTGCAAAAGTTTATCTACAAACGGTGAGTTGGACCAATTTAAACGTGATATCAGGACCGGGTTGAATCAGATCAATAATAAAGCAAGTTTGATTGCTGATGATCACCTTTCGTGTAAGTACTTCAAAGAAATCGATACTTATAAGTTCAACCTGTGGGGATATCACGGAACGATTTCATTTCGTGAGGACTTTTTGTCTGTAACATGTGATAAAGATGAAATGATTAAATGTTGCAATAGCGACCCTAATGGGGATGATTCAGCTCCGACCATAATTAACGAAATTTCCTATCTGATACCAGAAAACGTCAACAAGAAAGTTCAAAGATCTATATCCTCGATAATTTCTCGAAGGCTTAAAAAGTACTCGATTAACTATGAGATTCTTGGGTACCCACTAGAGTTTACAAAGTATGTTAGTGATGATGATAAGGCGCAAATAATTGAACTCTTATCCAGATACTACTCTATCAATTCACTTGCTCTTGAGTTGCAGATTAATGAAGATTTCGAAAAATTGATGGGCCTTAAAATCCGTGACATTGAGTTGTCTCGAGAGCAATTCTTAGAGCTTATATCTTTAACAGATATTGATTTGTTTGACATAAATGAGGTTGATCTTATCAACCGAATTCAAAGGAAAGTCTCAATACATAATGACATTTATTCTTTAGTCATTGAAGGAGCAGAGGCTACAGACAACTTATGTGAGTCATTGAAAGATATCGAGAGTCAGATAAGAAAATCGCCGCACAAGCTACCAGAGTTTCAAGAGGTATTAGATCTCATTAGAGAGCAGCAATCACAAGTCATTCATGATTCAGAAGTATTTAGTAATGACCGGGTAATAGAAGGTGAGTTTGTTCGGAAGTAACTGTTTCAGAAAATAAATCGTGAACTTAATCAGCCAAGTTTAGCCTGGCTGATTTTTTCTTTTCAGTGAAAGACATTATCCTTGTTATGACCTGACCCCGAGAACTAATCCAAAACTTCATTAGTAATGCTTGTTAAATTTTAGCTGTATCGTGTTGTTCCTTTTTCGCTGCAAACTCAGCTGGTGTCAGGTAACCCAGCTCTGAGTGGGACGATTTTCAATTTAATTCATACGCCAGAACGAGCATGACTCAAATTCCTATACCTGTGTGCTGCACTCCTTAGTCATGATGTCATCATGATTCCATTGCTATCATTGAAGAATGATTAGTCGCGGGATTATCTTGTCATTGGTAAAAGTGTGGATATTTATTATGAAATTATCTCCTTGTTGCCGAACTACATTTATTAAGTCCTGATAAATGTCTCGGTTTTTGGCCTGATTCTCTCAATACCCCAAATAAGTTGAATAAAAAAAGCCAACACTCAGAGTTGGCTTAGTATAGAAACAATCGTCTAGTTTTATCGAGTCATGGAGTTAATCAAGACCTAGTAAATCATCTCCAAAATCGAGATCACTGTCTTGGAGCGTAACTGTGTTCGTATCTTTCGGGGGGGGTGAATTAGTGCGAGATGTTGTAGTAGCAGCATCTAATTCAACAGGAGAATCTGCAACACTTACCACTTGTTCAGGAATTGTTGGTTGCTGAACTACATTTGAAGCGGGTAGGCCGCCTAATTGCCCATTCCTAACCAACAACCCTAAACGCATTAGGTAGCGTACTTCCTCTGCTCGACCTTTTTCATTTATATCTTCTAGATGCTCAAAAAGTTCAGGATGTGTATCTCTCAGTACTCGTAGATTACAGCGAATGTAATCTACGTTGTGTTGAAGTTGCTGAGGCTTACTCATAACAACATGCTCCCATTACTTCTTGAAAAGACCTTTTCTCACCATAGCGTTCATTCGCTGTAGTCCACCTTCTTGGAATCCGATTACGTTTGCACGCAGGCTGTCTTGAAGAATTTGAATATCGTGGTTAGGAAATGCTTTCTGTAGAGCTGGTTTATATAACATTGCAGGACCACCAACAATAATGATGCGGTCTAAGTCTTGGGCGTCACCAACTTTATTCACTACTGTTGAAATTGCTTCCTCAGCGACTGAGTTAATTGCGTCAGTAAAATCGAACTGAGGTGTTTTCTCACAACCTTCATGAACTGGAAAATCCATAGTTCGACCAAACAGTTTTAACTTACCAGTCACGAAAGCTTGATCGAGTAGTTCTACATTAATGTCGTTGATGCGAGTAAAAGAAGGGTGCTCTTTGAATACTTCTAATGCAGCATCAGCAACGGTAGTAAGTACACGAGACATGCCAGCTTCGTAATCTCCAGAACGGTTTTCGTTGGCAATCAAACCTCTGGTAACAAGCCAATCGACGGTGAGGTAACCAGGATCAACCACAAGCAAATTCTCGTTCTTCATATCGTTGAACCTTCCTTGGCCACCTTCACGAGCATATGCTAATAGCCCCCCAAGAGGTTGAGCGATTACCCAAGCTGATTTGATTGTAATTTCACGACCATCACCTAGATCGTGTGTTCCCTCAACCATAGCTTTTAGTTCTTCTCGACGGGGCATAACAGACACTGGTAAGCCACAAACAAGGAGGTCAACTTCTTCATCAGGAATCATTTTAAGCGCACCAAGCAACAATGCCTTATAACGCTCAGAGTCGATATAACCCTCTGTGTTTAAAACTCGGGATGATCGCGGGTCACTAGATGCGTGAACATCTTCACCTACTTCATATTTGTTCTTACCTACTGGCACTACAACAGTCTTACGTGAACTAAGGATGTCGCTGCCTAAATTCTGTTTGCTGTACTTAACAGGTACTGGGACAGATGGATATGTACGGATAACAAAGCCTTCTTTAGTTACTCCAGTCACTGTAGATGACGTGCCGTAGCCGATTTCCACAGATCTAACGATTGGATCAGTCATTCTTTTACTCCAGTAAATTGTATGAACCATCAAATAAAATTGGGTGGCGTCCCGCATGACTTCTAAGAAGTCTTGTGGGGCTTCTGAAATATAAACGCTACATTTTGAAATTGCAATAGTAATTGGTTGGTGTTCTGTGTGACTTCTATGAAGTCCCGTGGGACTTCCACCAGCTAAATCAACCAATATTACAAACACACTTGATGTTCTACGTGACTTCGTTGAAGTCCTGTGGGACTTCAGGGTAGGTGCAGTCCTTAATAGGTGGACATTAAAACATCCCTATTTGGTTCGATGTTTACTCAATTCCTTGTTGGTCATCTTCAATTTCACGAAATTCAGTCGTTTTTATAGTCCTTGCGAACAATATTTGAGCCTAAAACATGAACAATGACTGCAGTACAAATTGTTAGACCGCAAGATAGTCCTGTTGAATACGCAATAAAGTGGTGTAAATAAGGCTAGATAATCACCACGGTTGCAAAAAATTTACTTCAAAATCCCCAGTCATGAATTTCGTAAATTGACACTCAAAGTCGGCGCCGAACTGAGATGGTGAGCTTTGTTATAACTTGCCTAATTCAATAAAACTCGGCACCGAACTCGGTGTATAAAATTAATAACGTTTCTTTTTGAAATTGAAATAGAACCAAATTATTAAAAGTTTAACTGGTTAAACTCGGCACCGAACTGGGTCTGTAATGTAAACCTGTCATTTGCTGGAAACTAATAATCTCGGCACCGA